>JALYPB010000159.1 GCA_030856585.1 Gemmatimonadota bacterium
TGGCCCGGTGCGCCGCGGAATCGGCGGCAAGGAACGCACTGAGCTGAAGCCTGAGCGCGGACCAGTGATTCGGCCCGAGTGCCATGAGCCGATTCAGCGAAGGGACGACCCCGGCCCGGGCGGCCTCGGCCGCGAGTCCCGAAAGGGCACCCACCTCTGCCGTAGCGGCCAGGTCCAGGATCTGATCCCCGATCGCAACCCCCACGGACGGCGCTCCCTTCGCCTTGTGCTGCCGGAAGACGCCGTATGGCAGGTTTTGAATCGGGAAGTCCGGGTGACCCTGGGCAGACGCCACCCAGGAAGTACGCCCAGGATCGTGGGTCTCGTTCACGTGTGCTGCGCTCCCGACCTTAGCAGGTGAATAGCTTCGAGGTCGCCGATCGGCTCGCTGAACGAACAGGAGCCGAACGAGACCACCCCGAAACGGCGAGCCTCGCCCAGCTCCTTCAAGCTGACTCGATGCCCTTTCCAGTTCGCCCACGCATCATCGAATCGGAAGGCATTCGGTGACCCCTCCTCGAGCAGCCGGCCCGCTTCGGTCTCTTCCATTCCAGCCCGGAGGAACGCGGTGGCGAGAAAGAGATTGAGAAAGCCGAACATCGTGCCGGTTGGACTGTCAGGGGCGTAGGTCAGGCGGTACTCCGCCCGCAGAGGGTGGTGCAGGCCGGCGGTTGCCTTGAACGGCAAATCTGCTTCAGCGCAACGACGTACGAAACGAACCAGATCGCTCGTGGTGGGAAACGCCTCTCTTGTGATTCCACCGGTCCGAACTTTAGCCCGGCCGCCGAGCTTGGCAATCGCTGCAAGAAGATCGCGCGGGTCGGGGTCAATGGGAATCTCTACATAGGCTTGCAGGGAGCGGGGGATGCGGTGCATGATGTCCTCGATGCCCCGCACCGAGCTAGCTTTTAATTCGAGGGTGTCCGCCACAAGGGAAGGCGCGGCTACGGCGTGACGGCGGTTGAAATCGGCGATCAGCTCCAGGTCTCCGGCCAGGTCCGAACCTGGAAGCAGCGCGAGCCGCCAGGGTTGGGTAGTCGGAATCCCCGAAACGTACCTCTCGACTTCCACCTCGAGCTCTCCGAGCCGGCTGGCCGGCAACACGAACCGGCCCAGTGCCCAGGCCGCAGGCTCATTTTGGTACTTGGCGTAGTTCTGCACGGCCGCGGCCATGTCCAGAGCTGCCGGCGGAAAGAGGCCGGCGTAGTCGATACTTTCGGTGAGTAGGGCTCGGATGGCGCTCATGGTGCAGGGATAATAGGCTCGGTCGGCCACTCCCGCAGCATGGGAGGCATGTCATTGTCAGGCTCGGCCATCGGTTCGTTCGATCACTTGAAGTGAGCAACAGCAGTGTAAACGAAAGGCGTATCGCGTCATGAGCACCGCCACCATCCATCCATCTATCGCCAGCGTTAATCCAGCCAACGGCCAGATTGTCCGCAGCTTCACTCCGCTTTCGGAGACGGAGGTGGATGCGCGCATCCAGCGCGCCGTCGATACCTACCGCCGATACCGCCGCACCCCGGTGGCGGAACGTGGCAGACTGCTTCTCAAGGCCGCCGAGATCCTGGAATCGGAAAAAGAGCGCTTCGCCAAACTCATGGTGCTCGAGATGGGCAAGACGCTGAAGGCCGCGGTCGAAGAGGCTGTGAAGTGTGCCTGGGGCTGCCGGTACTATGCCGAGAACGCGGAGCGCTTTCTCGCAGAGGAGGTGGTTCAGACCAATGCCACCCGCAGCTATATCGCGTACCAGCCTGTCGGGCCGATTCTGGCCGTAATGCCGTGGAATTTTCCTTTCTGGCAGGTTTTTCGGTTCGCAGCGCCCGCCCTGGCCGCCGGCAACGTCGCTCTGCTCAAGCACGCGTCCAACGTACCGCAGTGCGCGCTGGCCATTGAGGAGATCTTCAGGCGTGCCGGGTTTCCCGAGGGCTGTTTCCAGACCCTGTTGATCGAGACCGAGCATGTCCGGCGGGTGATCGAGGACCCGAGGGTGATGGCCGTGACCCTGACCGGGAGCACCGGGGCAGGAAGTGCCGTCGCCAGCGCAGCTGGAAAGCAGATCAAGAAGTCGGTGCTTGAGCTCGGTGGAAGCGACCCGTTCATCGTTATGCCTAGTGCCGACCTCGACGCGGCTTCACGCACCGCCGTCAAGGCTCGCACCATCAACAACGGGCAATCCTGTATCGCAGCCAAGCGTTTCATCGCAGTAGGTGCGATAGCGGACGAGTTCGAGCGCCGGCTGGTGGCTGGGATGCAGGCCCTCGTTGTGGGCGACCCGATGGATCCGGCCACCGATGTCGGACCGCTGGCGAACGAGGCCCAGGTGAAGAGCTTGAGTGACCAGGTCGAGCGGTCCGTCCGTGCTGGCGCGCGACTGCTGACCGGGGGGCGCCCACTCGACCGGCCCGGGTACTACTTCGCTCCGGGGGTGCTGACCGATGTCAGCCCGGTCTCTCCGGCCTACCGTGAGGAGATCTTCGGTCCGATTGCGCTGCTCTTCCGTGCCCGCGATATCGACGAAGCGATCCGGATTGCCAACGACTCCCCGTTCGGGCTGGGTTCCAGCGCCTGGACCACCGACGAACGGGAGATGGACCGGTTCATCGGCGAGCTCGAGGCCGGCATGGTGTTCATCAACGGCATGGTGGCGTCCGATCCGAGGCTGCCCTTTGGTGGCGTCAAGCAGTCGGGATACGGGCGGGAGCTCAGCGTCTATGGCCTGCGGGAGTTTGTGAACATCAAAACGGTATGGATCAACGGCGGAGTGCCAGTGGATCAGCCACCCAATGCGGAGTAGTCCCCACTACTCCTTAAGCTGAAGACCGTATGACCTTCAGGGACGGTGTGTTGCGTCACCGCTTCCCCAATGCGGAGGTTTATACTAAACTGTTACTCCGCGGTTACCGTCGCCTCAGCAGGGGACCTTATGTACATCGACCCGACAACGGGCAGCTTGGTTCTGCAGTTTGTGGCCGCTGGCGTGCTGTCCATCCTCGCTATGGCCTCCCGGGCGCGTGAAGCGCTCAAGTCCTTCTTCAAGCTCCTGGTCCCGCGTCGAGGCCGGTGGGCTGGCAAGCCGTAGAGGGGTCGTTCCGCGACCCTAGCGGCTTCGTCTACACCCGGGACGGCACCCTCTACCGGCAGGTCAACAGCAGCTTTCGGGAGCCTTTTGAAGCCTTTCTCGCTTCAGGGCTCTACGATGAGCTTGCCACGGAGGGCCTGCTCGTTCCTCACCGGTCAGTGGGCCTGGAGCTCTCAGCCAGTCCCGAGGCCTATGCTGTACTCCAGCCCGATCGGGTTGGCTTTATCTCCTATCCCTACGAGTGGTCGTTCGGCCAGCTGCAGGATGCTGCCGCGCTGACGCTGGAGATTCAGCGACGCGCCCTCGCCCGGGG
>JALYPB010000166.1 GCA_030856585.1 Gemmatimonadota bacterium
TGGCCCGGGGGTCGTAGGACTTGTAGACCCGGTGCCCGAATCCCATCAGCCGCCCGGCCCCGGATCCCGACTTCACCTTGTCGATGAACGCGGGGATGTTCTGCTTCTCGCCGATCTCGTCCAGCATTTGAAGCACGGCCTCGTTGGCTCCCCCGTGCAGCGGTCCGTAGAGAGCGGCGATGCCGGCACTGATGGCGGAGAAGGGGTCCACGTGCGACGACCCCACCGCCCGCACCGCGCTGGTGGAGCAGTTCTGCTCGTGATCGGCGTGCAGGATCAGCAGGATCTCGAGGGCGCGCTGCAGCACCTTGTTCGGCTGGTGCTGCCCCCCGATACTGAACGTCATGTTGACGAAATTGCCGATGTAGTCCAGATCGTTCCGGGGGAACTCGTACGGGAGCCCGCGGGAGTGCCGGAACGCGAAGGCCGCGATGGTGGGCAGCTTGGCCAGCAGCCGAACCCGCTGCAGGTAACGGTTGGCCGGATCGTGAATGTTCTTGGCGTCGGGGTAAAAGGTCGAAAGCGCCCCGACCGCGCCCAGCAGCATTCCCATGGGGTGCGCGTCGTAGCGGAACCCCTCCAGGAACTTGGTAATGTTGGTATGGACGTAGGTGTGGAACTTGATCTCCTCTTCCCACGTAGTCAGCTGCTTACGGTTGGGCAGCTCGCCCTCGCAGAGGAGATAGGCCACCTCGAGGAACGACGCCTTCTCGGCCAGCTGCTCGATGGGATAGCCACGGTAGCGCAGGATGCCCTGATCGCCGTCGATGTAGGTGATGGCGCTCCGACACGCGGCGGTATTCATGAAGGCCGGATCGTAGGTCATCATCCCGAAGTCGTCCGCGGCCACTTTGATCTGACGCAGATCGTTGGCCCGGATGGTGCCCTCGGTGATCGGCAGCTCGTAAGTCTGGCCGGTTCGGTTGTCGGTGACGGTAATGCTGTCCTTGGGCAAGCGCTGCTCCTCGGCGAGAAATGGGAGTCCCCGGTGCCGGCTCCATGCGGAACATAGGGGGGTCGCCATGAGCACGAAAGCGGTCAGCCGGTCAGCGGGTAAGCTCGATCACGCTGTCCACTCCATTCACGAAGGCATGTCCATCATGAAGGCAGTCATCTGTTTCCTTACCGTAGCGACGGCTGTTCCCCTCGCGGCCCAGTCTCCCGTCGACACCGCAGGTAGCGGTGTGCTGATCGAGCAGGCGCTGAACCGCTCCGAGGTGATGCAGAACCTCCGGCATTTGAGCGACGTCATCGGCCCGCGCCTGTCCGGCTCTCCCGCCATGCGGCGGGCCAACGAGTGGACTGCCGAACGGTTCAAGACCTACGGCCTCACCACGAGATTGGAGCCCTATACCTTCGGGGTAACCTGGGAGCGGGGGCCGGCCTCGCTGCGCCTCACGGCGCCATTCTCCCGGGCAATCGAGGCCCACAGCTGGGCCTGGACCGAGGGGACCGGCGACAAGACAGTGGCTGGTCCGGTGGTGCTAGCCGATCTCACCACGCCCGAAAGCCTGGCCGTCTATCGCGAGAAGGTGAAGGGCGCCTGGGTGCTCCCGCGGGCGCCCTATCCGGTCTGGAACCCCGACGGTCCGGAGATGACGGCGGAAGACTCCACCCGGCTGAAGGAGCAGCTCCGGCTCCGCTCGCTGCCTACTGCCGACACATCTGGCGCGGCAGTCGCCGCCCGCCGGCAGTTCACGGTGGATCTCCCCTACATCCTGAAGGCGGCTGGTGCGCTTGGCACCCTGGTGGACGGCGCCAAGGAGCACGGGCTCCTGACTATGAGCGGGTCCCCCACCAGAGTCGCCCCGCTGCCCAATCTGGTGATCTCCAACGAAGATTATGCCCTGCTCGCCCGGCTGATTGACGCCGGCACGACGCCCCGGCTGGAGGGCCGGGTGGACAATCGGCTGGGCAGGACGCCGGTGCAGCAGTGGAATACGGTGGCGGAGATCCGGGGCAGTGAGCTACCTGGTCAGGTGGTAATCCTCGGCGCGCACCTGGACAGCTGGGATCTGGGCACTGGGACCACCGATAACGGGACCGGCTCGATGGTGGTGCTCGAGGCGGCCCGGGCCATTGCGCAATCGGGCCTCAAGCCGAAACGCACCATCCGCTTCATTCTGTTCAGTGGGGAAGAGCAGGGGTTACTGGGGTCGCGAGCGTACGCTCAGGCGCACGCCGCCACGGCCGACAGCATACAGGCCGTGCTGGTGCTGGACAACGGCACCGGTGCCATCACCGGCCAGGCGTTGCAGGGACGGAAGGAACTGGAGGGGTTGTGGAAGGAGTTGCTGGCGCCGGTGGCCCGGCTCGACGCCGACAGCGTGCGGGATGCGAGCAAGACGGGCACCGACCACCTGTCGTTCCTGCCCTACGGCGTGCCCGGCTTCAACTTCGATCAGCTGCGGCGGGGGTATAACCACACCCACCACTCGCAGAGCGATACCTACGACAAGGCGGTGGCGGGCGACCTGAAGCAGGCGGCGGCCGTCATGGCGGTGACGGCCTACGCGTTGGCTAATCTGCCGGGGCTGCTGCCGCGAGGCCCCAAGAGCCCCGTTGTGCCGGTTCCGACCAGACCTTCGCCCGGGTTGGCGACGGCGCAACCAGAGAGGTAGTCCACATGGACGGTCAGTTTCTTGCCCCACTCATACCCATCGTGGCGATCATTGCTTTCACCGCGGTCAAGATCACTCGCCTGCGTATGAGTCGCCCGGACTCACTCTCGGCCGATGTCAGCGGGCGACTTGAGGCGCTCGAACATGATGTCGAAAGCCTCCACCAGGGACTGGCAGAAACGCAGGAACGGCTCGATTTCGCGGAACGAATGCTCAGCAAGGCAAAGGAAGAGCGGCGGATAGGGAGTTAGGCGGATAGGGGGTTAGCGGTACGGCGGTGGCGGCAGCAATTAAGGGGACGGAACCCAAATCGGGCTCCGCCCCCTCGGTCGCTAGCGCTATCTCGGGGTGACACCGTATTGTCGTACCGGTTTACCGCCTTACCGCCGTACCGCCGTACCGCCGCAGTATCTACCGCCCTACCGCCTACCGCCTGACCACAACCTTCTGCACTCTCTTCCGCTCCCGCCCCCTGCTGTCTGCAACCGAAAGCTCGAGTGTGTATGCCCCGGGCTTGGTTGAGCCGAGATCCAGCTGCTCGTGCCGGCGGGTGGCCACACCATCCGCCTGATCCTTGAAGCTGACGACCATTGGCTTGGGCCTGGCTGACTTTTTCTTCCCCGGCGCCCGCTGCGGCACCAGTCGAATGCGAGCCCGGTAGGCCGTTCCCGAAGCCAACCCACACACATCGTAGTGGATCTCCACTTCCGATCCAGCGGCAACCTGGGGCACCGGGTCCATCAGCAGGCGAAACTGCGGCGACTTCCCTCCGGTCGCCGGGGGACAGAGCGACCGTCCAGCTCCGGAGGCGCTGAGCGCGATCGCTCCGACCAGCATCAGGGCGACGGCCCCGCCGACGGCGCCCACGGTGCGAGGATGGCGCTTCCCCCGGAGCCACAGGTCCTGGCCCTGCCGTTGCACTCGCCGAAGCGCGCGGGTCGCTACCGGCTGCGCTCGCCAACGCGCTTCGCGCGCTACCTGCCGCGCTCGACGGAGCGATCGCTGCGCTGCCGGCAGCAAGGGCCGGAATGTTTCCTGTAGTGCCCGAAATGCTTCCTTCACCACCCCGGGCTGGGAGGGCCTTCGGATCGGACGGGGCGTCCCTGGATCCGGAATCCCGGAAAATGGATCGCTCATATGCTTCAGACCTCCCGAGAAATTCTGATTCAGCTCGCCGGCGGGAAGACGAAACCGAGCAAGGATCGTGAAATTGGAGCCCCGGCGGCACCGCGGCCCGGAGCCGCCGTCCCAATTCATTAGCTCCCAATCACATGGAGCCGCGAGACAAAAACTGCAGCGGGTCCCCGAGCTCGCCGGTGGGGAACGCCCCGAGGGTCAGGTCGGGCAATGTGCAAGGAGGATGTCGGCTTGACTGCGGTCACAGGGTGATGATTATCTTCGCCCGCTTCGTCGCGGCACAACCCAGGCAGGATGTCAACCGAGTTATCAGCGCGCCACCAAACCTGGAGCGATACTCTGCCGGTAGCTCAGAGCGGTACCCAACCATCCTCGGTGCGCCGGGACCTGCTTTTTCTCGCTATCGCCCTGGCGTTCGTCCTGGTCTGCCGGCTCCTGCTTTATGTCTGGATGCCCGAACGGATCAGCGACTTCGATCTGCTCTACGACGCGGCAGCCCGCCTGGTCCACGGCGAGAACCCCTACCCAACAGGGACGCAGCGGTTCCCCTACCCGCTGCCGGCTGTGCTTCTGGCCGTCCCATTCACCCGGATTCCCCTGGAACTTGCCCGCCCGATCTTTGACGTCCTGATCGGCTGGGCTTTTGTCTATGGGCTCTGGAAGTACCGCGGCCCGTACGCGTTGCTCGCGGTGGTGTCCGGAGCCTACCTCTTCGCTATGACGCGGGGCCAGACCACGCCGCTCATGGTGGCAGCAAGTCTCATCCCCGCGCTCGGCTTTCTCCTTGCCGTGAGGCCCAATACCGGCGCCGCCCTCTGGATTGCCCGACCCTCGCTGGCGGCGCTCCTGGGCGCAGGCCTCTTCCTGGGCCTCAGCCTCGCTGTGCGGCCATCCTGGCCCTGGGACTGGTGGTTGGCACTGCCGCTGGACAACACCGGGCTGATGCCTCCGGTGCTGCGTCCTTTTGGCGTGGTCCTGCTGCTTGCCGCACTCCGATGGCGTACGCCGGAAGGCCGGCTTATCCTCGCGATCGCCTTCATACCGCAGACCACTCTGCCGTACGAGCTGGTCGCGCTGGCACTGATCCCGGCCAATCGGCTGGAGATGGCGGTCTACGTGGTGGGAAGCTGGATTGCCGTGGCAGTCGCCGAGCAGCTGCATCTCGGCCAGGGCACGGCCGAGTGGAACGCGACTGGTTGGCCGGTCACGCTCGGTGTCGTCTATCTCCCGATGTTGTATCTGGTAATTCGCCGGCAGGGGAGCAGCAAGAGTCGTAAGAGTGAACCCGGCTTTGACAAGGATCGAAGAAGGCCCAATCGTCTGGCCGATCAGGAGCTCAAGGTCGACATCACGCCGAATGGCGCCGGGTTCATGGCGAAGGTGACTCATCGCCCGACCGGGCAGTCTGTTACCGAAATAGATCAGACCCGGCGGCTCGCGGTGCGGAAGGCCCACGACAAGTTGGCCGGGATCCTTGCCGAGCAGCTTCGTCCTCCAGAGAAAGGGAGGACTGAACTGAAATGAAGGCAGGTACTGTGGTTCTCCCCCTATCCAATGGCAGAGCCCAGGGTAGGTTGTTCGTAGCCCGCCAGCCAGTCCTCTGCTCCACGCTGCCCATTTCCGAGCGCCGTCCAGATGCTCCGGCCCATCCAAGCGGGGGCGCGGGCGACATCTAATCCGTGTTAAGCCACTCTGTTGTCACACTCCCCCTTTATCCTGTTTTGCTGGAACCGTTCCGCAGTTGTTACTCTCACCAAGAGGACACCATGAAACGCGTACTATTCCTTACCGCCGCCCTCCTGGCGTGTGATAGTGCCGTCACTGAGCCGGTCGCCAAGCCTTCGCTCGACGTCGGTGTTGCCGTAGCCGGAGTCTGCCTCCCAACCACCTTCATTCGTGACGGACGACCTCTGACGGCGGCGGTGATCGGGACAGCGGTCCCCATTACCCGAACCGTGGTGGATGCAACCGGCTGCGACATCGGCATCTACTATGGCCCTGGCATTAATGGCTCGGTCGACCAATCCTCCATCGCGGGCGCCTTCTACTTCGGGGTCGTCAACGACGGCGGGGCTGTCAATGTGACCCGGAGCTCGATCTCGAACATCGGCGACCGCCCCTTCAGCGGCGCCCAGCACGGTAACGCCGTTCTCTACACCACTGAGCACGTCCAACTCGTTCCCACCGGTGCCGCCAGCGGTACCATCAGCGGCAACTCGATCTCCCTGTACC
>JALYPB010000178.1 GCA_030856585.1 Gemmatimonadota bacterium
GCCCTAGCCCACTGCTCCTCGCGCACGGCGAGGTCGTACATGGGTCATATGGGGCAGAGAAACTTTGGATCAACATCCAAAACGCTGTTGTAATGCTCCGCGGCCTCGGCTGGCGGCCGCCCCCTCGGCGGGTTGTACGTGTACAGCAGGTTGGCGAGCTGGAAGCGGGCCTCGAGGTCTTCAGGGTAGGTGCCGAGGATCTCCCGGTATTGCCGCTCGGCGTCATCCGGCGCCCCGCGAACGAAGTCGCCGAACGCGGAGAGCAGGTTGCGGTCGCGCTCATTCAATCGGTCATCCAGGGCGATTGCACGCCTGGTGGCACGCGCCACAAGGGCCGTTCGGCCGGTCCACATCGCCGCCGTGGCCAACCGGTAATAGGCGAGCGCGAAGCTGGTGTCGAGGCTCACCGCGGCTTGAAAGCCGGCGACGGCCGAGTCAAAGCTTGCCGCGCGAAGGTTCCGCTCCGCACCCAGATACACCTTCAGCGCTGGAAGCGATCGGGTGGTCACCGCTGCCGTCTGTGCGAGCCGGATACCTTGTCCCTGTCCCCGCCGCACCAGGAGCTGAGCCGACAGCTTGTCCACCAGGTCGAACAGCTCGGTGCTGTCGCCCTCGACTTCCGCCTGAACGACCGCCCTGGGAGCGACGGAGTCCAGCTGATAGAGCTGCGCCTGAAGCCGGAGATGTCGACCTGCCGCGTGCACGCTTCCGAGGACGTACTGGCCTGCACCCAGGCGGCGGGCTATGGCGCGGCCGCGTTCGGCGTCCTGCACGCCGAGGTCCCTGGCACCCTGGACTGCCGACATAACCCTGCCGGGTTCAACGGTGGCCAGCCCCTCCGCGCCATTCAAGTTCCGGCTCAGCAGGTCAACAATTCCCTCGGCGAGATACCCGAATGCCCCCGCACCGGGCACGGAAAATGGGAGCACCGCGAGTTGGGTCGGCGTCGGCGGAACGGCGGGATGAGAGCGCCGGTAGGCGATCCAGGCCAGGGCCAGGACAACGGTAAGGAGGAATGCTCCCGCAACGGACTTCGCCCATGTGCGCGTAACTGCCGGGACTGCCGCCCTGGACCCGACGGGCTCCGAAGTCGCTTTTTCGGCCTCGATAACAGCTCTCGCAAAATCGGCCGCCGTGGCATACCGGTCGGCCGGGCTCCGAGCCAGGGCCCGGTGGATCGCCTGCTCAAGGGACTCGTTGACATCACGGATGGTTCGAAGGCGTGGGGGCGGCTCGGTGAGACGTCGTGCGACGATGGCCTGAGGCGTTGGACCGGTGTAGGGCGGCTCTCCCGCGAGCATCTCGTACAACACGCAGCCGAGGCTGTAGACGTCCGTGCGTCCGTCGATGTTCGGCTCCGCGCACGCCTGCTCGGGGCTCATGTAGGCTGGGGTCCCCAGCGAAAGTCCGGTTTCGGTCAGTCGATCCTCACCTCCAGCACTCATGGCGCGGGCGATGCCGAGGTCGGCCACCACTGCCTGATCACCCTCGAGCAGGATGTTCTCCGGTTTGACGTCCCGGTGGATGACGCCGTGGCTGTGGGCGTACTCCAGAGCGCTCAGCACATGGAGCGCAATGCGGCAAGCGTCGTCCAGGGGCAGTTGTCTCTCGTGGAGCAGACGCTCGCGGAGGGTTTTCCCCTCCACGTAAGGCATAGTGTACCAGAGCTGGCCGGCTGCATCGCCGGAGTCGAAGACGGGTAGGATGTGCGGATGCTGGAGTACGGCGGCGATACGGATTTCGTGCAGGAAGCGGTCTGGGCCGAGGGTAGCCGCGAGCTCAGGGCGGAGTACCTTGAGCGCGACTGGTCGGTCATGACGAAGGTCGTGCGCGAGGTAGACCGTGGCCATGCCACCCCGGCCGAGTTCACGCTCGATTCGGTAACGGTCGGAGAGGGCGGCTTCGAGGGCAGCGGTGTGACTGAGCAATGGGCTTGCGTCCGGAGGCGGTTACTCTATGGTATAGCGGCCATGTCATATGGGCCAGAGCTCCATCCCTCCAAGTTTCTCGCCGGGCTGTACTCGGCGTCGGCGCGGGAGTACGCTGAGTTGTGGGCGCCAGTTCTCCAGCCGACGAGCGAGCGGCTCATCGCCGCGATGGCACTGGCCGGAGCCTCCACGGTGCTGGATTTGGGCGCGGGCACCGGCACGCTGCTTCCGGCCCTTCGCGCGGCGGCGCCCAAGGCCCTTGTGATCGGGGTGGACCGAGCAATGGGCATGCTGCGCGGTCGGAGGCTGGACCGATACCACCACGCTGATGAAGGTCTATCAAGTCGCGGATGATGAAACGATGGAGGCCGTCGTGCTGCAACCCCGCCGGCTTCGCCGGAGCGGGAACCAGTAGCCAGGGATGTGCACCACTTCCTGCGCCACTTTGCACGGGGATTCCCGGGTATTGAGCCGAGGAGGGGGCAGGGAAAAGCCAACTAAGTTGTTGAATTACGGTGAGGCGGCTGTAAGCGGACTACTTACGGGATGGACTTTGGATCCGTTAATGGTGGTTCGAATCCACCAGGGCCAATTGAAGACGAAAATGCTGGGGGCCACTTTCCTAGGCCACCTTGGTTCCCTCAAGCCAGCAAAGCAAGCACCACCTCATCCGGAGCTGGCATTTGCCTAATAAAGAGGATTTTGACCAGCTAGACTT
>JALYPB010000188.1 GCA_030856585.1 Gemmatimonadota bacterium
CGCGCCGGAGCCTCGCCCAGCCAGAACGGAATGCTGGGAGGCTGGCCGTGGGCATCCTCTACCCGTACGGTGCCCTGCTGCACCCGCAGGATCCGCCAGGACGTGCTGCCCAGCTGGAAGATGTCGCCCTGGAGGCTCTCGACGGCGAAATCCTCGTTCACGGTGCCGATGAAGGTGTTCTCCGGCTCCAGGATCACGCGGTAGTCGGCGTTGTCGAGAATCGCGCCGCCGGAGGTGATCGCCAGCATGCGCGCTCCCCGCCGGCCACGAAGCCTGCCGTTGACCGTGTCATGATGGATCAGCGCGCCCCGCCGGCCCCGCCGGGTGGAGAAGCCCTGGGTGAGCATCTGGACGACGTTGTCGAACTCGGCCCGCTCCAGGTCGCGATAGGGATACGCCCGCCGAACCAGCTGAAACATCTCCTCCACGTCCCAGTCCTCCCCAGCGGCTTCTGCCACGATCTGCTGGGCCAGCACGTCGAGCGGCTTGTCTCGGATGATCAGCCGGTCGAGCTGCCCCTTTCGCACCGAGCGGAGCAGCGCAGTGCACTCGACCAGCTCGTCGCGGGTGAGGGGAAAGAGTCGTCCCTTGGGTGTGCCGTGGACGGTGTGCCCCGAGCGGCCCACCCGCTGGAGAAAAGTGGAGATCCGGCGAGGGGTACCCAGCTGCGCCACCAGGTCCACATGGCCGATGTCGATTCCCAGCTCCAGCGACGCCGTGGCAACCAGCGCCTTGAGCTTCCCGGACTTGAGGCGCTCTTCGGCGTCGAGTCGGGTTTCCTTTGAGAGGCTGCCATGGTGCGCCGTTACCGCGTCCTCGCCGATCCGCTCGGCCAGGTGGCGCGACACCCGCTCCGCCAGCCGGCGGGTGTTCACGAAAACCAGGGTGGTCTTGTGCGCCTGAATCAGCTCCGCCAGTCGGTCGTATATCTCGTCCCAGACCTCGCCCGCCATGACGGCCTCGAGTGGCGAGCCAGGCATTTCCAGCGCGACGTCCAAGGTGCGGCGATGGCCTTCGTTGATGATGGCAGGTGAGGCGTGTTCACGCTGTCCTACCAGCCACCTTCCCACCTCCTCGATCGGCTCCATCGTGGCCGAGAGACCGATGCGCTGCACCGGCTGTTGAGCCACGTGCGCCAGCCGCTCCAGGGTCAGCGCCAGGTGGGCGCCCCGGCGTGATTCCAGCACTGCGTGGATCTCGTCGACGATGACGGTTCGGACGGTGCGGAGCATCTCCCGGCTGCGCTGCGCCGTGAGCATGAGGTAGAGCGACTCGGGCGTGGTGACCAGGATGTGCGGCGGCTTCCGGAGCATGGCCGCCCGCTCGTTCTGCGGCGTGTCGCCCGATCGGATAGCGGCCGTGATCCGCGGCGCCTGAAGTCCCATCTCCTCCGCCAGCAGGCGGATCTCCCGCCTCGGCTCGGCCAGATTCAGATGGATGTCGGCGCTCAGGGCCTTGAGGGGCGAGACATAGACCACCCGAGTCTCATCGGGGAGCGGGCTCTCCAGTCCCTCACGGAAGAGGCGGTCCAGTTCCTCCAGAAAGGCGGCAAGGGTCTTTCCGGAACCGGTTGGCGCGGCAATGAGCGTATGCCGCCCCTGCCGGATGGCCTCCCAACCGAGACGCTGTGGGGGGGTAGGCTCGCCGAACTTCTGTTCGAACCAGCGGGCTACGACGGGGTGGAATGCGGAGAGCGGCATCGGCTAAATATAACGGCGGTTAGACCTCGGTCGCTGAATGCCGCCTCACATACTTCGCCACGTCGAACTTTTTCTCTGCGGCCTTGAGTGACTGGTAGCGCACCGTTCCGTAGATCGGCCGCCGGTAGAAGGGCCGGTCGAACTTGCCGAAGATCCAGTGGATCCCGGCGTACGTGGACGGATCGCGGCCGTCCAGCGAGTACTTGTTGTTGAGATGTTCCAGGATGCGAAGGCACGTCGCCGCATTCGGGGTCCACTGCAGCACTGCTTTGCCCCACAGCAGCCGCATCACGTTGTGCATCCAGCCATCCACCAGGAATGCGCGCTGCGAAGCGTTCCAGAGCTCGTCGCCCGTCCGGGCA
>JALYPB010000227.1 GCA_030856585.1 Gemmatimonadota bacterium
CCGTAGGCCCGCGCTCGCCGCCAACCCTGGCGGTTATCCCCGGGAGACCCCGGTAGCCACGGCACCGGCGCAACGGTTCGTTGCCATGGCGTCGGGACCGAGGGGTCTGGCCATTCTTGCGCCAGGCTTTTTCGAATACGAGCTGGACCGGAAGGGCGACCTGCTCGTCACGCTACTGCGGTCGGTGGGAGAGCTGTCCCGGGGAAATCTGCCCACTCGCCCCGGGCACGCGGGTTGGCCGGTGGCTACCCCGCTGGCGCAGTGTCATGGAGTCGAGCGGCTTCAGCTCGCGATCTCACCAGTGACCGAGGCCGAGCTGGAGGGCGGCACCGCCGTCCCCGAGCTGTGGGAGGACGTATTCCTCCCGGTGCGTGGGGTGTGGCTCCGCCAGGCGTCACCGCTATCCCCAGTGCCGCTCGATGTGCGGTTGGAGGGCTACGGATTGGTCTTCTCCGGACTGAAACCGGCGGAGCAGGGAGACGCGATTGTTCTCCGCTGCTACAATGCCACCGCCCGGCCCACCGCCGGTCTCTGGCATCTCGGCGAGCCGGTGAGCAGCGCGCAGAGGGCGCGTGCCGATGAGCGCCCGCTGCATGACATCCGGCTGGGAGAGGGCGGCCGCATCGTCCCGTTTCACGCCGCCGCCCACGAGATCGTCACCATAATGGTGGCGCTCGCCTCACCCGGCTAACTTTGCGCATGCTCGAGCTGCCATCGCTGCCTTGCTATCCCTGTCCCCATAGCTCGTCCTGTTGTGCCTACGGCGTCACCCTGAGTGAGGATGAGGCCGCGGCCATCACGCACATCCATGGGGGGAACACGGTGTACCGCACCCGGTGGGGTGAGTGGAGGACCCGGGTGCGCGGCGGCCGCTGTGTCCTTCTGAAGGAAAACGTCTGCACCATCCACGCCCAGACCTACTACCCGGTGGTCTGCCGGGGCTTTCCCTGGACCGATGCGGAGACCGGCGGACCCTACGAGTACGACCGAACGATCTGTCCCGAGTTCGTGATCCGGCCGGAGCTGGTGCAGATCTATACCGGGAAAGAAAAAGCGTGAGCGGTGAGCGGTGAGCGGGGTGGTGTCACCCTGAGCGCAGGGAAGGGGCCAGACCCTTACAACGCTGTCGTCCGTTCGGCTGGTTACGATTCTTCGGCCCCCTCCCCTTCGCTCCGCTCAGGGTCAGGGTGACACCATTCTAGAAATCAGGAACTCCAATGAATGTGCTTTCCCTTCTCCCGCTCACGCTTTCCCTGTTAACCGCCATGCCCTCTCCCGTCCGCGCCCAGTCGAAGGATCGGGCACTCGACCACGCAAAGCAGATCTTGCGCTCGACGCCGCTGATCGATGGACACAACGACCTGCCCTGGGCCATCCGGGAGTCCGCCACCGCTCCCCGCGACGTGGCGGCCTACGACCTCCGAGGCAAGACCACCGGGCACACCGACCTGAGCCGGCTGGCCCAGGGACAGGTCGGCGCCCAGTTCTGGTCGATCTACATCCCGGGAGAGATCAAGGACAGCGGGTATGCCAAGGTGCAGCTGGAGGAGTTCGACATCGCCCGCCGGGTGATTGCGCGCTACCCCGATCGCCTGGCGCTGGCCCTCTCCGCAAACGACATCGAGCGCAGCTTCAAGCGGCGCAAGGTGGCATCACTGCTGGGCATGGAAGGTGGCCACGCGATCGAAAACTCCCTCGGCGCGCTGCGCTCCTACTACGACCTCGGCGCGCGGTACATGACACTCACCCACAACGTGACGCTCGACTGGGCCGACGCCGCGCTGGACTCCACCCGTCACAACGGGCTCTCGGAGTTCGGCCGCGAGGTGGTGCGGGAGATGAACCGGCTGGGAATGCTGGTGGACCTCTCTCACGTGTCCCCGGCCACCATGAGTGATGCGCTCGATGTTACCGAGGCACCCGTCATCTTTTCGCACTCCGCGGCCCGGGCGCTCGTTGAACATGGCCGGAACGTTCCGGACTCGATTCTGGCCCGGCTGCCCAGGAACGGCGGAGTGGTGATGGTCACCTTTGTTCCGGCGTTCGTGTCGACCGAAGTTGCGGCCTGGGAGGCGCAGGCCAAGGAGCAGGGGAACGCGATCAAGGAAGCGGTTACCGACTCGGTCGAGCAGAAACGCCGCTTCGACGAGTGGAAGGCGCTGCACCCCCGGCCGAGCGCAACCCTGAAGCAGGTGGCGGATCACATCGAGCACGTCCGGAAGGTGGCCGGCGCCGATCACGTAGGCATCGGCAGCGACTTCGACGGCATCGACACCGTGCCGGTAGGATTGGAGGACGTCTCTCGCTTCCCCGAGCTGTTTGCTGAGCTGATTCGCCGAGGCTGGAGCGACACGGACCTCAAGAAGCTGGCGGGACAGAATGTGCTGCGAGCCCTGCGTGGAGCTGAGGCTACTGCAGCCAGGCTGCAGAAGGCTCGGCAGCCGTCAACGAAGACGATCGAGGAGCTGGATGGGGTAAAACCAACAACGTAAGCGGTGCTTACCGCTTACCGCTCACGCTTGTTGGTTCTCAGAATCACCCCCCCAAACACCACTGCCATCAACGCGAACGAGAACCACTGGATCGCATAGCTCAGGTGCGGTCCATCATCGATCGGCAAGGGCTCGAGCCGGCGAGGGAAGCGCGGCAGTGCGGCGTCGGGTGACTGGCGGACATAGACCGGCGCAACCGAATACGGCAGACGGGCAGTAAGGGCTTTCCGGTCGAGCCGAGCCCACGTGGTGTATCCATCCCGCTCCAGGGGGGCTCCGGCCTCCGACGAAACCGTCAGCGCCGTACCCTGCACCCGGATCCGTCCCGGCTCTCGTACCGAGTCGGTCCGGGCCG
>JALYPB010000234.1 GCA_030856585.1 Gemmatimonadota bacterium
AACTGGGCACTCGAGCTCAATGGAGACCCCTCGTTCGAGCGGGCAGAGGGATCCGGGCCCACCCTGTACGATCTCGCCTTCCAGCTCGCAGGTTCCGGGGTCAAGCGTCTGTCGGGTCCGCTGCGGGTTCAGAGCGCCAATGGTCCTGCCGATGCGGTCTATCCCGAGGTCTGGTCCCGCAAACACGCGGGACGGCTGTTTGCTCCGCTGGTCGGACCGCTTACCGTCCATGAGAACGTCATCTGGCTGACGCTTAAGGCCGGTCCCAGGGTGGGAACGCCGGCAAAACTCATCGAGACGGCGCCGAACGGCATCGGTACCCTGATTTCCGTCACCGCCACCACCGGGAGCGGCCGCAAGTCTCGCCTCAAGCTGCGCCCGCGGAAGGGTGGCGGTTGGGTTGTCGCCGGAACGATTGGGGTCCGCGCCGCCCCGCGCCGGCTCACGGCGGTCACCAGTGATCCCAAGGCAGTTCTTGGGGCTGTCTGGGCCACCGCGCTCCGGAGAGCGGGCATCGTGTGGGATCGGTCCAGAAAGCCCCTCACTCCGCTCGACGCGTCGCTCAAGGTGCTCGCCGAGGTGGCCTCGCCGCCGCTCGACTCGCTTGCCAGCGAGATCAACCGCAGAAGCCTGAATCTGGGTGCCGAGTTGCTACTCCAGTGGGCCGGCGGCCAAACCTTGGGCCCCGCTAATCTGACCGCGCACGTCCAGGAGGTCATCGGGCAGCAGGCTGGCGTCTATCTGGTGGATGGCAGCGGTCTCTCCTACCAGGATCGGGTCAGCCCATCGGCGTTCGTGTCCTACCTGGTGAAGTTCCCGGCTACCGCTGCGGGACAGAACTTTCCCCAACTGCTCCCCGCCAACGGCACCGGGACGCTCCGCAGACTGAACAGCGGCTTTCCGGGTGAGGGAGTAGTACGCGCCAAGACCGGGACTCTGAGCCAGGTATCGACCCTGGTCGGCTATCTCGGCCGGCCGGAGGGCACGCTGGTTGTCTCGCTCATGTATAACGGCCCCCGGCCCGGCGCTGCCCGCAGCGAACAGTGGAAGCTGTTCCGACTGCTCGGCGCGAACGGAGTCGTCATTCCGGCGGATACCGCCATGGCGGAGCCGCCTCAGCTCGGCAGCGACGAGACCTCGACCCCGGCCTGGTGGCCGCAGGGCACGGCCGAGCTGGATTCCGCCGCGGCCGAGGCTACGATCCTCCAGTAACTCCTTTTGCCGTTAACAGGAGAACGGCCCAGCAGGTGCTGGGCCGTTTCGTTTTGTCGACCTGATCGTACGTTACCATCAAATCGGATGGCGGTCTTGGATAGCCCGTAATAACACCACGCCGACAGCGGCAACGAGCAGGACGTTGATGAACCCGCCGAAGGTGTATGCCGAGACGATGCCGAGAAGCCAGAGTGCGAGAAGAATGCCGACGATGGTCCACAGCATGACTTCCCTCCAGGAGAGAGTGGAGCGACCCCGCCTCCATTATACGAGACGGGGCCGAAGAATGCTCGTTCTCAGGGTTCAGCTTCCAGTGATATCTGAGTCTTCGCCCTCTCCACCCGGTTTCCCGTCCTTGCCGAGGGTCCGGAGTTCGAACCCCGTGGCGGCGGCGGTTAACGCGTTACTGTACACGTAGGGGCGCCCCCAGGGATCCAGTGGCACCGCCTTCCGGAGATACGGGCCTTTCCAGTTGGTCGGTACCGGCTCGCGTATCGGTCGGTCCCGGAGGGCCTCCAAACCTTGCTCGGCAGTCGGATAACTGCCGTTGTCGAGCCGGTAGCTGTCCAGCGCCACACCCAACAGGTCGATCTGAGTCCGAGCGGTGGTCGTCTTGGCCTCGGATACGCGGCCCAGGATCCGAGGGCCGACCAGCCCGGCCAGAAGACCGAGCACGATTATCACCACCACCAGCTCGATGAGGGTGAACCCACGCCGCGCTATCATCCTGACCCCCCTGTTCACCGTGTGCCGTTCACGCCGCAAAGTCAAAACGCGGTTGCGTTGATGCTGTAAATAGCCTGCAGCATGGCAAGCGCCACGAAGCCGACCAAACCTCCAAAGATGATGATCATGCCGGGCTCGATAAGAGCAACCATGGCGCGCATAGCCCGCCGCACCTCTGCATCGTAGGTATCGGCGATTCGCAGGCACAGCGCGTCCAGCTTCCCGCTCTCTTCCCCTACCGCCAGCATCTGCACCGCCAGTGGAGGTAGTATTTCGGCCAGGGACGGAGCCAGAGCGCCGCCCTGCCCTACCACAGCGGATGCCCGCTCTACGCTCTCCCGCAGCGCCACGTTGGGTACGGTGCTCCGCGCGATCCTGAGCGCCGGCAAAATCGGCAGGCCGCTCCGGAGCAGAAGCCCAAGCGTTCTGGTAAACTGGGCGGTGGCATACTTGATCTCGAGGTCGCCGACCCAGGGCCAGCGCAAGCGCTTCCGGTGCCATACGCGCTGCACATCAGGGCGACGCAGACCCGTCACCATAACGTACGTTCCGGCAACCAGCATCGGAAGCCACAGCCACCACCATCCGGTCAGCACTGCGCTGAGGGCGACCAACGCCCGGGTGCTCGCCGGCAGGGTCCCGCCCACCTCCTGAAGGATCGCGGTAAACCGGGGGACCACGAAACCGAGCAACACCAGCACTCCCAGTCCGGCCACCGCCGCCATCAGTGCGGGATAAACCAATGCGCTTCGTACCTGGGAGCGCAGCTCGGCCCCTTCCTCGAGATGATCGGCGAGGCGGTTGAAGACGGCATCGAGCTGCCCAGTGGCTTCGCCCGCTGCGATCATGGCCCCGAACATGGGCGCAAACACCTTGGGTTGGGCAGCCAGCGCTTCCGCCAGGCTCACTCCGCCCTGCACCTCCCGGCGCACCCGCTTGAGCGCATCTCGCACCGTGTCGTTTCCGAGGTGCTCGACCGTGAACGCCAGAGCCCGGTCGAGTGGCAACCCGGCTTCGAGGAGTGTGGCAGTGTTCCGAGCCCATAGGGTAAGCGCGGCGCGGGCACTGAGACGAGACCCGCGGCTTCCTCCACGCCCGGTCCCCACCTCTTCCACAGCGACGGGGTACAGCCGCTGCCGATGAAGGGTCTCGAGCACCGTTTGATGGGATTGAGCCTGGAGCACACCTTCGACCACCTGGCCTTCCGCGGTGGCGGCTCGATAGCGGTAACGGCCGATCATTGACCCTGATCCTCGCTCGTAACCCGCAGCAACTCCTCGATGGTGGTGATGCCGGAACAGACCTTGGTCCAGCCATCCTCACGCAGCGGCACCATCCCCTGACTCCGCGCAAGGGTCCGGATCTCATCGAGCGGCGAGCCGGCTACAACCCGGGCCCGCAGCTCGTCGGTCACGATCATGAGCTCGTAGATGCCGGTGCGGCCCCGGTACCCACTTCCGGCGCAGGCATCGCACCCGCGCCCCCGGCGGAACGTCGGTCGCGTGGTACCGTTTTCCCAAACGCCTCCGCGCAAACTTGCGGCTGGTGCCGCTTGGCCCAACTCGGAAGGCGAAGGCTGGTATGGCTCGGCGCAACTTTCGCAGACCATTCGCACCAGCCGCTGGGCCAAGAGGCCGCGTACCACGGCCGCCACCAGGTAGGGTTCGACACCCATATCGGCGAGGCGGGTGATGCCACCCGGGGCGTCGTTGGTGTGGAGGGTGGAAAAAACCAGGTGGCCCGTGAGAGCGGCCTGAATGGAGATCTCGGCAGTCTCGGCATCCCGCATCTCCCCGACCATGATGATGTCGGGATCGTGACGCAAGATGGAGCGCAGCGCAGAGGCGAAGGTGAGTCCACCCTTGGCGGCCACGGGGATCTGGGTGAGTCCCTCGATCTGATATTCAACCGGATCCTCGACAGTAATGATCTTGACTCCGGGCTGGTTGATCCTTCGAAGCGCGCCGTACAGCGTAGTGGTCTTCCCGGAACCGGTGGGGCCGGTTACCAGGATGATCCCATGCGGCAGGCGGATGAGCCGGGCAAAGCCCGCCAGCGCAACCTCCGACATGCCTAGCTCGGCCAAGTCGGGTACCCCCGATCCTCGGTCGAGAATTCGGAGCACGACGCTCTCGCCGTGCAGGGCCGGTAGCGTGGAGACCCTGAGATCGAGCTCCCGGTCAGAGAGCCGGAGCCGAATTCGCCCGTCCTGCGCCTGGCGCCGTTCCGCGATGTTCAGGCTCGCCATGATCTTGATCCGACTGATCACGGCTGCCTGATACTGCCGGGGCGGATTGGATACCTCCTGCAACACCCCGTCGATGCGGTAGCGTACCCGAAGCCCCTGGACGGTCGATTCCAGATGCACATCGCTCGCCCTGAGCCTCAACGCCTCCAGCAGGATCACGTTCACCAGCTTTATCACCGGGGCCTGGCT
>JALYPB010000139.1 GCA_030856585.1 Gemmatimonadota bacterium
TCTACCGCCGCTGTATCTACCGCCGCTGTGTCTACCGCCGCTGTATCTCCCGCCCTACTTCGGCGCGATGACCATCGTCATGTTCCGCCCCTCGAGCTTGGCATCGGACTCGATCTTGCCGACGTCCGCCAGGTTGGCTGCCACGCGGTCGAGTACTGCCTTGCCCAGCTCGAGGTGGGCCATCTGCCGGCCACGAAACATCATGGTCACTTTGACCTTGTTGCCGTCGCCCAGGAACTCCCGTGCATGGCGAGTCTTGAAGTCGAAATCGTGGTCATCGATTCCGGGCCGGTACTTCACTTCCTTGAGCTGAATGATGTGCTGCTTTTTCTTGGCCGCGCGCGCGGCCTTGGCCTCTTCGAACTTGAACTTCCCGTAATCCATGATCTTGACGACGGGGGGCCGGGCGGTCGGCGCTACTTCCACGAGATCCAATCCGCGTTCCAGGGCGGCCGCGAGGGCTTCCTCGATTGGCAGAACCCCGAGCTGTTCACCGGCTGCGGTGATGACACGCACCGGGCTGATCCGGATCATGCGGTTAACGCGGATTCGCTTGTCGCGATCGTTCGTGGCCAGCTCGTGCCTCCAACGTAAAAACCAAAAAGGGCACCCGGCGATGACCGGATGCCCACGACACGAAGCCCACGGTGGCGCGTGCCACCCGATTCGCTCCGACGCCAGGACCCGGTTGCGCTGCGGCATCGTGCCGGCAGGCTCAGGGTGGGGGAACTCGATTCCCCGCTTTCACAAGGTGCGGAAGCTAGTCAGCACCGAGGCAAGTGTCAACCAGATACCACGTTGGCAGGCTCGGCGGCGGGCGTGACATCGCTCAGCACCACGCCTTTGCCATCCCGGACCGGTGTTCCCATCGCCACCGTTGGGTCGTGCTCGAAGATCAGGCGCCAGCCGCCGGCAACCGCTTCCTGAAGGATTGTCCGCTTGCTCTCCAGAGTGCGGAGCGGCTCGAGGTCGTAGCCCATGATCCACGGCAGCGGCAAGTGCGCCGTGGTGGGAAACAGGTCCCCCACGAATAGCGCGGTGTCTCCCCGGTCCCGGAGCATCACCGCCTGGTGAAACGGCACGTGACCGGGGGTCAGTCGCACCGAGATTCCCGGCAGCACATCTGCGTCTCCATCCAGCAAACGCCAGCGGTTGGCGGCCGCGACCGGCTCGAAGTTGTGTGGCAGGTAACTGGCGCGGGTGCGCTCGTTGGTGTGGCGCGCAAATTCGAGCTCGCCGCGCTGCACGACGTACGTGGCGTTCACGAAGGCCGGACGGACGTGGCGTCGCGGGTCGTTCTCCAGCTCGGGATCCATAGTGGTATTGCCCCCGGCATGATCGAAGTGCAGGTGGGTGTTGATCACCCACTTCACGTCGCGGGGCAGAAATCCGGCGGAGGCGAGTGCGTCTTCCAGCTGAGTGGCGCCTTCGAGTCCCTGGTTTTCCACCCCGTAGATGTCGAGGAACTTGGTATCCTCCTTGTTGCCGAGCGCGGTATCGATCAATACCAGTCCATCGTCATGCTCGACCAGCACACAGCGCATGGCCAGTGGAATCCGGTTGCGCTCGTCGGGCTCGATCCGGGTCTGCCAGAGCATCCGCGGCACCACGCCGAACATGGCGCCCCCGTCGAGATGCTGGCGGCCTCCCTCCAGGGTGTGGCAGCGAAGCCCGCCGACCTTGAACGACCGAAGCAGGGTCACGTCAATTCCTCCTGGCACGAGTCCGCCCGCGGCTCCGTGGGCATGGCGGATCGTTTTCGGCGGCGGCCACGACGGTAGCGCCGCGCCTCGATCACCATGAGATCCTGCAGCGTCCGGGCCCCCTCCTGCCGCGCCAGCGAGAGCAGCCGGAAGAGCAGCTCGGCGGTCACCAGGGCATCGCCGCCCGCCCGGTGCCGAGCCTCATTTCGAAATCCGAAGAAGCGGCAGAGATTGTCCAGCCCGCAAGAGCGCACTCCTTTAACCAGCCGGCGCGCCAGACGTACGGTACAGAATCGGGTGCCATCCAACGTGAGGTCGCGAGAACGACGCAGCTCGGCGCTGACGAAGTTCCAGTCGAATCTGGCATTATGAGCCACGAACACCCGGCCGGCGAGCGCAGCGAGCAGGCGCTCGGCAACCTCGGAGAACCGCGGCGCGTTACGCACCATCTCGTTGCTGATGTTGGTGATGGCGCAAACCGCGCGAGGGATCGAACGCTCGGGGTTCACCAGTGTTTCAAACACGATCTCGCGACGCTCGCCATGGACGACCGCAACCGCGATCTCCGTGATTCGGTCGCCGTACCCCGACCGGACGCCGGTGGTCTCCACGTCCACCACGGCAAAGGCGCAGTCGTCCAGCAACGGCGAGCCCTGAGCCTCGGGTACCAGCCCCCAGCGACCGTCTTCCAGCTGCCGCACCCTCGGATCGGCACCCAGCAGGGCGATGGCAACGCGATCGCATATCGCCGCGGGAGCGCCGAGCAGACCGAGCACCTCATGACACAGCGTCAACGGCGTGCGCGGGCTCACGCGCAGCTGGGCCATCACCCGCTCGAGCAAGGTGCTGTCGGGATAGGCTGAGGTGCCCATCATAGCGGGGCCCGCCGGAGCGGCAGCGACATGCAGCGGGGGCCGCCCCCGCCCCGCGCCAGCTCGCTCCCTTCGATGGTGATCACGGTGCGATGCTTCGCGTCGGTCCAGTCATCGAAGGCCAGGAAGTTGACGGCCGGCACTACCCGGAACCCAACGTCGGTCAGTGCGCAGAGGGTCGCGTCGTTCCGGCGGTAACTCACTACCGTGCCGGGCCGCACCGCCAGGAAGTTGCAGGCGGAGCTCCATTGCTCCCGCTCCTGGTTGATGCGCCGTTCGCCTCCGGCAAAGATCGGCTCCAGCGGCAGATTCACCGCTTGAAGCGCGGCAAAGAAGTTGGGCATCTCACGCACGCCGTCGGTTCCCTTTCGCCGGTGGAGCACCGCCAGCCGCTCGGGCCCCACGAAAAACGGGGGATAGACCACACACAGCTGGTGGTCAACCTGGGAGAAGATCATATCGAGATGGATCGCGGTCGGTGTCTTCGGCATGACGACCACGAGGACGTCGGTAACCACTCCGTGGTCGAAAACCGTCTCGCACAGCTGATCCAGCGCCGCCGGGGAGGTCCGCTCGCTGAAACCTACGACCAGGAGGTCGGGGCGCAGGTAGTGTACGTCTCCGCCCTCGAGGGTGTAGTTGCTGCGCCGCTCTTCCGACCCGTCGTATAGCATGCCGGCATTGGCCAGCTCGGGATGAAAGCGAAACAGCGCGTTGATCAGGAGCTCCTCGGTCCAGCGTACGCCGTGGCGCATGGCGCCTACCACCACGTGCTCCCCAACGATCATTCCGATGTCACGCGGGAAAAACAGATTCGGCAGCGGCGGGAAGGCGAACCCCACCTCGTTGAGGGCCTGCGCGATGGGTCCGCTCTCCTCCTCAGTGCCCTCGATCAGCATGTTCACGATCTCCTCGGCCGGCAGCGCGCTGAGCCGCTGCGCGAAGGCATCCGAGGGCACTACATCCATGGTCCTGGTAATCAGGTAATCGCGCGCGTCCGGCTGCTCCAGGATCTCGCCGAGGAGGTCGCGGACCTGAAGGACCCGGGCGAACCGCTTGAGAACCGACACAAACTGGCGGTGCTCCCGCTGCGCGATCTCCAGATCGATGATGTCGTCATAGAGGTAGTCGGCCCGGTTGCCCGGCGTCACCGCCTCGAGCTCACGCCCGGGGGTGTGCACCAGCACCGATTGCAGGGCCCCGATCTCAGAGGTGACATGAACGGACATACAACAAACTATTCGGGGTGATAGACTAAGGGCCAGTCGCGAATCACGCTGTCATCCTGAGCGGAGCGAAGGGTCGCCCCAGGAGGACTATCGATTCGCCAGCGCGTAACTCAAGGTCTCCAGCTCGAGCGCCAGGTTCACCGTCTTCACCACCACGTCATCGGGAACCGCGAGCTGTACCGGAGCGAAGTTGAGGATGGCCTTCACGTGGAGCGCAACGAGCCGGTCGGTCACCGCCTGGGCTACGTCGCCGGGAATCACGAGCACCGCCATGTCGAGCGACTGGCGGGAGACCTCCTGCTCCAGCGTGCCGATGTCCTGCACCGTCAGGCCGTTCCACTGGCTGCCGATCTTCGAGGGGTCGCTGTCGAAGATGGCCACGATGTCGAATCCGCGCTGCTTGAACCCGCGGTATTGCACCAGCGCGCTGCCGATCTTCCCTGCCCCGATCATCCCTACCCGATAGCGGCGCTTCAGGCCCAGGATGTCGCGCATCCGGTCGGCCAGCTCCGGCACCGGGTAGCCCAGTCCCCGCTTGCCGAAGGAGCCGAAAAAGGAGAGGTCTTTGCGAACCTGCGCCGAGGTGGTGCCGCCCCGCGAAGCCAGTGCGCCGGAGCTGACGGTGCCGATCCCTTGGCCTTCGAATTCTTCCAGAAAACGGAGGTAGAGCGACAGGCGGCGAACGGTGGACTCGGCGACTTTGCGCATTCACCCTGATTTATGTGAAATGTTTCACAAAGCTACCGCATGCTCCATCCCCCGTCAACGAGCGTTCGATGTAATTGCACAAATTCCGCCGGACTCAGCACCTCTGGGCGCACTGTGTGGGGA
>JALYPB010000286.1 GCA_030856585.1 Gemmatimonadota bacterium
CGAGCGGCTCGGGGCGCTCACCGAGCAGCAGCGAGACCACGACCGGAATAGCAACGGCGCATACGGCCGTAGTTGGGGCGACCACGGCCATTACTCCGATGGCGAGCGCTCGGTACAACAGGGCGACGCCGATTCCGCCGGTCAGGCCGGCCAAGCCACCCCAGAGCAGGTCGGCCCGCGAGGGCGACGCGTCGGGGAGTAGCGGCAGCAGCAGGGCGAGCAGAATCAGCCCGCTGGCCTGGGAGAGAATGACGACCGGGATAGTGCCGGCGCGCCGAGTCACCAGCCCGCCGGTAAAATCGGCCGCACCGTAGAGTACAGCCGAGCCGATCGCCAGGAGATAGATCATGACCCTCGTCGAGGCGTAATGAGTTGGTTATCGTCTACCGGCCTGCATCTCAGCAAAACCCGCGGCGGCCTCCTGTACATCAGCGGGAAAGTCCGAGAAATCCTGTACCTGGCGAACCTCGATCACCTCGTTGTCGGAGGCGGGGCAGCGCGACGCCCATGCGATTGCCTCTTCCTTCGAGCTCACCTCGATTATCCAATATCCCCCCAGCACTTCCTTGGCCTCGCTGAAGGGCCCGTCGGTTACCCTGGGCTTCCCGGCCGAGAACGACACGCGCGCTCCCATTGAGGGCGGGTGGAGGCCATCGAGCCCGCGCAGAACGCCGGCTTTCTGAAGGGACTCGTTGTACTTCATCATCGCGGCCACACCTTCCGCATCAGGAATGGTGCCCGGAGGAGCCGTCTCGTACCCCTTGGGGATCATCAGCATCATGAATCGCATTCTCGTGTCTCCTGCCTTCTGGGGTGTGTGTGCAGGGAGCTATTGGCTAGTGCCTTTTCACTTCTTCCCGGCCACCTGCTTGCGCAGCCGCTCCTCTTGCTCTCTGAGCTCCGGCGTGAACTCGGCGCCAAAGTCCTCGGCCTCGAACACCTGGCGAATCTCGACCTCGGTGTCCTCGAAGGGGGCGCGCTTGAGCCATTCGATCGCCTCTTCCTTCGACCTCACCTGCCACAGCCAGAACCCGGCGATCAGCTCCTTGGTCTCGGAGAACGGCCCGTCGATCACCGTCTTCTTATTGCCCGAGAACCGGACCCGCGCACCTTTGGAGCTTGCCTGAAGCCCCTCCCCCGCCAGCATGACGCCGGCCTTGACCAGATCCTCATTGAATTTTCCCATCTGGGTCAGGAGTTCCTTGCTGGGCAGAACGCCCGCTTCGGAGTCCTTGTCGGCTTTCACGATCACCATGAATCGCATTGTCGTATCTCCTTCAGGTTGAGAAGTCGCAAGCCGTTGGCTGTTGCCTCTACTCAAACGTCGAACGAGCCCTCAGGAAATCGACACGACTCAGCACCAGTTTTCCACCCAGACAACCTTTCGGGCCTGACGGGAGTTCGTCCGGCCCCGCACCTACGACTTTGCGGTGTACGGCCGGGACAAGGGGACTGTTTCGGCGACGGGTGACGGCAGCCAGATCGACCCGGGCGACGGCGGAGCAACATTTACCGTGCCCCAGCAGAACTTTACCATCCGCTCGCTTCGCGCCAACGCGGTGCTGCGCTGGGAATGGCGACCGGGCTCGACGCTCTTCCTGGTCTGGCAGCAGAACCGGGACAACGACGCGGCCTTCGGCAACCTCCGGCTGGGCCGGGACACCGACGCGCTGTTCAGCGGTGGGGAATCGCGCAACGTTCTCGCTGTGAAAGCGAACTACTGGCTGAGCTGGTAATGATGGCTATTCTACAACCCCATGATCGTTCACCTCGTCGACGGAACCTACGAGCTGTTCCGCCACTTCTACGGCCTGCGCCGCTCTACCAAGGGCCAGGGAGACCCGCCATTCGGTGCCATGATTGGTGTGCTGCATACTGTCCTGCAGATGATAGAGACGGGGGCGACGCACATCGGTGTGGCTACCGATCATGTGATCGAGTCCTTTCGGAACGACCTTTGGCCGGGCTACAAGACCGGCCAGGGCATCGAGCCCGCACTGTTCGCACAATTCCATCCGCTGGAGGAAGCTCTGGCGGCCATGGGGGTGGCAGTATGGCCGATGGTCGAGCTGGAGGCCGACGATGCGCTGGCCTCGGCCGCGCGCATGGCCGAGGCAGATGAGCTGGTCGAAAAAGTCTGCATCTGGACACCGGACAAGGACCTGGCGCAGTGCGTCCGGGGCGACCGGGTAGTGCAGGTTATTCGCCAGGGGCAGAAAGTCCGGAACGCGGAAGGCGTGCGCGCGAAGTTCGGGGTGGAACCGCTGCTGATTCCCGATTTCCTGGCACTCGTCGGTGACGCGGCGGACGGCTACCCTGGCATACCCGGGATCGGAACGATCACCGCGGCGCGCCTCCTCAAGCAATACGGCATCGTCGAAAATTTTCCGCCCGGGGTGCTGGGAGACAGCCGCGGCCTGGCCCTGCTGTTCAAGGAGCTCGCCACGCTCCGGACGGATGCGGCGTTGTTCGACAATGTAGACCAACTCCGGTGGCCGGGCCCCACTGCCGAATTCGCTCCGTATGCTCAGCGAATCGGAGCGGAGCGGGTGCTGGAACGCTGTCTCAGGGCTACGGCCACAAAAGCAACAGCCGGCTCATCCGAAGACGAGCCGGCTGCCACCGCGTAGCGTGCGGCTGGGTTACAGCTTCGCCACATTCTCCGCCGCGGGGCCCTTCTGGCCCTGCACGACGTCGAACTCGACGCGGTCGCCCTCGGCCAGGCTCTTGAAGCCCTGACCCTGGATCGCCGAATGATGGACGAAACAGTCCTTCTGACCGTCCTCGGGCGTGATGAAGCCAAAGCCCTTGGCGTCGTTGAACCA
>JALYPB010000320.1 GCA_030856585.1 Gemmatimonadota bacterium
GAGGCCCCCAACCTGCCCTGGAAGGTGAATGTGGGCACGCTCGGCCGCGAGATCGGGATCCCGCGGACGACGATCATCAACGACTTTCTGGCGGTTGGTCACGGATTGCACAGCCTGTCGGACGCGGAGGTCGAGGCGCTGCAGCAGGGCGTCGCCGACGAGCACGGCCCTGTTGCCCTCATCGGCGCCGGCACCGGCCTCGGCCAGGGCTACCTTCTCTGGGATGGAACCCGCTACGTCGTGCACCCCTCGGAGGGCGGCCACGCGGACTTCTCGCCGACCAGTGCGCTGGAGCGCGATCTGCTCGCCTTTCTGGCACAGGAGTTTGGCCGGGTGTCATCGGAGCGGATCCTGTCGGGCGCGGGGATCGCCCACATCTACCGCTTCCTCAAGTCCGCCGGCGTGACGAAGGAACAGGCTGCGGTTCGTGATGAGATGGCTGGGACGGACCCCGCCCCGGTGATCACCCGGCACGGGCTCGCCGGCACCGACCCGCTCTCGGTCAGGACGCTCGAACTCTTCGCTGCGGCATACGGCAGCGCGGCCGGGAACCTGGCCCTCACCGTTCTGGCCACTGGCGGCGTATACATCGCGGGCGGCATCGCGCCGAAGATCATCCGGCAGCTCGCCTCCGGAGCCTTCATGGAGGCGTTTCGCAACAAGGGCCGGCTCTCGGGCGTGGTCGGCCGGATACCGGTCCGCGTCGTCCTCACCGATGACGTGGCACTCTACGGCGCCGCGGCGGTCGCGGCTCGCACCTGACCGACTAGGACTGGTCGTGATGATTAAGGTATGGCCCCTTCGCTTCGCTCAGGGTGACAATTCTTCACGAGGATCGAGATGGCACACAGCGTAGCCCCTGCAACTGAGTCGCTGGAACAGCTCTGCATCGACACCATCCGCACGCTGTCCATGGACGCGGTGCAGCAGGCGGACTCCGGACATCCGGGCACCCCGATGGCGCTGGCGCCGCTCGCCTACCTGCTCTTCACTCGGCACCTTCGCCATAACCCGGCCAATACCCTCTGGATGGACCGCGACCGGTTCGTGCTCTCGGCGGGGCATGCCTCGATGCTGCTCTACAGCGTGCTCTACCTCTCCGGCTATGAACTGTCGCTCGACGATATCAAGCAGTTCCGCCAGTGGGGCAGCCGGACGCCGGGACATCCTGAGCACGGTGTCACCCCCGGCGTCGAGACCACTACCGGACCGCTAGGCCAGGGAGTGGGCAACGCCGTCGGGTTCGCCGTGGCGGAGGCGCATCTGGCGGCGGTCTTCAACGGCGGCGGCCACCTGCCGGTAGACCACCACACCTACTTCATCGCCAGCGATGGTGACATGATGGAGGGTGTCTCCCACGAGGCGTCATCACTCGCCGGTCACCTGCGGCTGGGCAAGCTCATCGGCTTCTACGACGACAATCACATCACCATTGAGGGCAGCACCGATCTCGCCTTCGGTGAGGATGTCGGCGCACGGTACGAGGCGTACGGCTGGCAGGTGCAGCACGTGGCGGACGGCAATGACATCGACGCGCTCGACCGGGCCATCCGCGCGGCCAAGGCGGCCACGGACCGGCCGTCACTCATCGTGATGCGGACCCACATCGCGTTTGGGAGTCCCAACAAGGTCGATACCGCCGGCGCGCACGGCGCGCCACTCGGCCAGGACGAGATCCGGCTCACCAAGCAGGCGTTCGGCTGGCCCTCGACCGAGCCCTTCTTCGTCCCCGACGATGCCCTCGCCGAATGGCGGAAGTGCCGTGACCGCGGTGCTGTGCTGGAGGCGGAGTGGCAACGGCGCTACCACGCGTTCCAGGGTGCCCACCCGGACCGCGCGAAGGAGCTGGAGCGGCGGAACCGCGGCGAGCTACCGGCCGGGTGGGACGCCGATATCCCCACTTTCCCAGCCGGTAAGCCGGTGGCGACCCGGAACGCGTCGGAGAAGGTGCTCAACGCGATCGCCCCCCGCCTGCCCGAGCTCATGGGCGGCGCCGCCGATCTCGCCCCCTCGACCAAGACGTTGATGAAGGATGGCGGCGATTTCGAGGCGGCCAATTACGCCGGCCGCAACATGCACTTCGGCATCCGCGAGCACGCGATGGGATCGGTGATGAACGGCATGGCGCTTCACGGCGGGATTCTCCCCTACGGCGCCACCTTCCTCATCTTCTCCGACTACATGCGGCCGCCGATCCGGCTCGCCTCCATCATGGAGCGGCAGGTGATCTACGTCTTTACTCACGATTCGATCGGACTGGGCGAGGACGGCCCGACCCACCAACCGGTCGAGATGCTGGCACTCCTGCGCGCCATCCCACACCTGACGGTGCTGCGCCCGGCGGATGCCAACGAGACCGCCGAAGCGTGGCGGGTGGCGATCGCTCACCGGAACGGGCCGGTGGCGCTCGCGCTGAGCCGGCAGAATCTCGCCGTCTTCGACCGTTCGAAGTTCGGCGCCGCGTCAGGGGTCGCCAGAGGGGCGTACATCCTGTCGGAGGCGGAGGGGGGCAAGCCCGAGGTCATCCTGCTCGCGAGCGGCTCCGAGGTCGAGATCATCGTCGAGGCGCAGAAGAAGCTCGCCGCGCAGAAGGTGGCGGCGCGGGTCGTGAGTGTGCCAAGCCTCGAGCTGTTCGAGCGGGAGCCGGAGAGCTATCGCCACGAGGTCCTGCCGCCTGCCATCCAGCGACGGGTGGCGGTCGAGGCGGCGCATCCGATGCCGTGGTATCGCTGGGTAGGCGACCAGGGAGAGGTCCTCGGCCTCACCCGCTTCGGAGCGTCCGCCCCCTATGAACGAATCTATCGTGAACTGGGCCTCACCCCCGACGCCGTGGTGGCGCGGGTCGAGCGCCTCCTTGGAAGGAAGGCATAAATGACTACGACATCCGCGAATTCAACCATGACCGGCTCGCGCATGCCGGCGCTCCTCGAGCTGGGGCAGAGCATCTGGCTCGACGATCTCCGTCGTGGGATGCTCGGCTCCGGCGAGCTTGCCGGGCTGATCGCCGCCGGGCTTCGAGGGATGACATCGAACCCGACCATCTTCGAGCTAGCCATCAGCAAGAGCACCGACTACGACGAGGAGCTCGAGCGATTGGCGGCCTCGGGCCGTTCCGACGCCGAGATCTTCGAGGCGCTCGCGGTGGAGGACGTGGGGGCAGCGGCCGACCTCTTCCGTCCGGTCTATGACGGCTCGAACGGCGCCGACGGCTTCGTCTCGATCGAGGTCTCGCCCGGGCTCGCGCGGGACACGGAGGGAACTATCGCCGAGGCGGAACGGCTCTGGCGCGCACTGGACCGGCCCAACGTCATGATCAAGATCCCCGGGACGCAGGAGGGGTGGCCGGCGATCGAACGGTGCCTGACCAACGGCATCAACATCAACATCACCCTGCTCTTTTCGGTCGAGCACTACCTGAAGGTGGCCGACGCCTACCTGTCAGCGCTGGAAGCGCGGGTGTCGAAGGGCGAGCCGGTGGATCGTCTCGCCTCGGTTGCCTCGTTCTTCGTGAGCCGGGTGGACACCGAGGTGGACGCCCGACTCGCCAGGAGCGACAAGCCGGCAGCGAAGGAGCTGGCCGGTACCATCGGAATCGCCAACGCCCGCCTGGCCTACGCGGCGTTCGAGGAGATCAAAGCGAGCGACCGCTGGCGCCGGCTGGCGGCAAAGGGTGCCACCGTGCAGCGCCCGCTCTGGGCCAGCACCGGGACCAAGAACCCGGCTTACTCCGACGTGCTCTATCTCGACCAGCTGATCGGCCGCGACACCGTCAACACCGTGCCCCCGGACACGCTTCACAAGTTCGACGAGCACGGCACCGTCGC
>JALYPB010000352.1 GCA_030856585.1 Gemmatimonadota bacterium
GCGCGTAGCATTGCTCGGCGTCGTCTCCCCACACCACCAGCCCATGATGCGCGAGAACGAGACCGATCGCTCCGTCAGGTATCCCTCTCCCTTTCCGCCCCTCCGCCTCTCCGCCTCTCCGCCCCTCTACCGCTCCCACCATCCGCCCCACCGCCTGCGCCAGCGGAAACCCGGGCCGAACATACGGGACGTACACTATCCTGCCCTCGAACAGCTCGCCTACCAGCCGCTCCGAGACGTCGTCCCTGACGTTGGTCAGGCTCATGGTGGCGACGTCGTGGGTGTGGGCGATCACCCGATGCGGCAACAGGGAATGCAGCGGAGTCTCCACGCTGGGGGCCGGGCCCTCCGCGATCATGCAGCCCGCCATGAAGCGCATCATCTCGGCGTCGCTCATCGACTCGGCCTCTCGGAGCGCCGCCAGCCGGCCGAGCGAGAGCCGGGTGAACCCTTCGCGGGTGATGGTTCGGAGATCGGTGCCGCTCCCCTTCACCAGCAGGGTGTCGCCCACCTTGGTGGACGTGTTGCCTCCGCCCGGCTGGACCAGCCGAGTGTCCTGACCCATCAGGTGAGAGAGATGGACCAACTGGTCGAGCGGGTCGGCACCGGCAGTGCCGGCCGCCCAGCCACCGGGCCGAGCGCGGGTCTTGGTGTTTTTCATGGAGGGGAAGATGGGAGGTCGAGGGCTCCAGCGGGAGGCGGCAGATAACCAAAAGGGCGCCCCGAAAGGCGCCCCGTGGTTACTGTCGAGATCCGAGTCTTAGTTGTTCTTGTAGGCCGAGTAATTCCTGGCCTTGAGCGCCGCAGTGGTGTCTACACCCATCTGGGCCCCTAGAGTCTTGGCCTCCTTCAGGTGCTGCCGGATCATCGTCAGATCCTTCGCCGCCTGATTCCGCACCTGGGCCGAACGGGTGGCCTGGCCCTCCTTCTGGAAGTACTCCATGTAATCCTGGTTGTTCTGGATCTGCATGGTCAGGTAGGCCCGGTCAAACTCCGCGCTGGACAGCTTTTCCAGCCGCTTGACCTTAGCGTTGTGCCGCGGTCCGAACCCGGGCTTCAGCTTCATGTCGTTGCGCGAGGCCAGCGAGAGCCAGCGATTCTGCATGGCGGTGTGCTCGCCCTGCAGCCACTGAGCCAGCTGTCTGACATTGTTTTGCGTCGATTTATTCTGCGCCACCTGGGCCAGGCGGATCTCGAGCGTGGCGTCCGCCATGGCCTCGCGGACGAACTTGCTGTCCTTCTTGAACTCCTTGGCATCCTCACGGCTCACCGGCGTGGTCTCGCTTGCAGCCGGCGCGCTTGGCGCGCTCTGCGCGGGCACCGGATACTGGGTGGGCGTCTGCGGCTGAGTCTGGGTCGGAGGGGCCGGATACTGCGTCTGAGGCGCGGGATACTGAGTCGTCGGATTCTGGGTCGTCGGATTCTGGGTCGTCGGATTCTGGCCGGTGGCCACGGTAGTGTTCGCCCCAACCTGGTTGCCCACCTGCACTGCCAGGCTCAGGTGCTGCTGGAGAACCGGCAGACTGCTGGCCAGGAGTGTGCGAACCTGGGCCGAGCGTGCGGCGTTGGCCATGGTCTGGGAATAGCTCACGTTATCCTGGTGGTGCCGGACCATGCTGGACATGTACTGCTGGTCGAACTGACTCCCGGACAGCTTCTCGATCTGCTTCACCTCGGCCAGCTGAGTCTCCATCTTGCCGAGGCTGACCCTGTACGGCTGGCCGTTTTGTCCCACCAGGGAAGTCACCTGTTTGTGCATCGCAAGGTGGTCGGTGCGCATCCGCTCTGCGAATGACTTGACGCTGGAATTGGTACTCTTCTTCCGCGCTATTTCAGCGAGCCGCAGCTCCATGAGATTCCTCGTGTATACCTCACGAACGATGGCGGCGTCGGCCTCGACGCTGGTGCTTTCCTGCGCATACAGCGGCGACAGCGGTGCGCCTGCTAAAGTCATGACCAATCCACCGGCCGCAATGGCAGCGAGCGTTCGTATCGACATCAGGGCTCCTTTTCCGGGGCTCATATACTGGGATCGTGCCTGGCGCTCAACGGGACAGCTTTGCTCAAGTGGAGGATAGGGAGGTGGCCGGGCTGGGGCTGTGACCGCGGGCACGGAATGCGGGGTTGGGCGGGCAAAGGCGGATGCTCTAGCCGGGTTGGCAACCGGCGGTTCTATTGGTGGTGCCCGATGCCCCAGTGGTGCGTGTTACATCTCCGCTCAGAGGAAGCCCGTATGGCCGTGCAACCGCGCATCATCACGGTGCGGCGCCGCGAGCGCCTGTTCTACAGCGCAATGGCCGTCGCCATTCTCATCACGGTCTTCGCCGGGTTTTCCCGCAGTTACTTTCTCAAGGGGCACTTCGGTACTCCGGAGCTTTCCTTTCTGCTTCACCTGCACGGCTTGGTGTTTACCGCCTGGGTCCTGCTCTTCCTGGTTCAAACCACCCTCGTGGCCGCTCGCCGCACCGACATCCACCGCCGCCTCGGTGCCCTCGGCGGGGTGCTTGCCGTGCTGGTCCTGATCCTGGGCACCGCCACCGCGATCATCCGGGTCAAGGGGGGCTCGGCTCCGGTCCCGGGAGTTGCGCCACTCGTATTCCTCGCCATTTCGCTGGTGGATATGCTGCTGTTCGCCGTCCTGGTGGGAGCCGCGTTCTACTATCGTCACCGGGCCGACGTGCATAAGCGGCTGATGACGCTGGCCACTGTTTCACTGCTGGCAGCACCCATCGCCCGGCTGCCGTTCGAGTTCATGAAGGCGGGGCCACCGGCGTTCTTCGGTGTGGCGGATCTGTTCATCGTGGCGATGCTGGTCTACGATCTGATCACCCGCAAGCGAATCCATTCCGCCACAATCTGGGGCAGTCTCCTGATCCTGGTGTCGCAGCCGTTGCGGCTGATGCTCGCCGGCACGCCTGCCTGGCTCGCGTTCGCCGGATGGCTCACGCGGTGACTTCACAGGTCCGGCTCGAGGCAGCGCTTCGCGACCGCTATGTCCTGGAGCGGGAGCTGGCCCGCGGTGGCATGGCCACGGTCTACCTGGCCCGCGACCTGCGCCACGACCGGCTGGTGGCGCTCAAGGTGCTCGACGCCGAGCTGGCCGCCACACTCGGCCCCGAGCGATTCGAGCGCGAGATCAAGATCGTCGCCGGCCTCCAGCATCCTCACATCTTGCCGGTCCTCGACTCCGGTGAGGTGGGCAGCGGGGAATCGGGTAGCCGCCAGCTTTGGTTCGCCATGCCCTATGTGGAGGGCGAGAGCCTTCGCCACCGGCTCCGGCGCGAGCAGCAGCTCCCCCTCGAGGACGCGCTTCGGATCACCATCGAAACGGCGCGCGCCCTGGATTACGCTCATCGCCACGGTGTGATCCATCGCGACATCAAGCCCGAGAACATCCTGCTGACCCGGGACGGAGATGCGCTGGTTGCAGACTTCGGGATCGGGCGTTCACTGGACAACTCGGCGCCAGCCGACCGCCTCACCGAGACCGGTATCCTCGTCGGCACGCCCGCCTATATGAGCCCGGAGCAGGCGGCGGGCGAGCGCCAGCTGGATGGCCGCACCGACATCTACTCGCTGGGCGCCGTGCTGTACGAGCTGCTCGCGGGCGAGCCTCCCTACACCGGCCCGACCGCCCAGGCCATTATCGCCAAACGCTTCCAGGGCGAAGTCCCTTCGGTGCGCCGGGTCCGTCCCTCGGTTCCCGAGCCCGTCGAGCAGGTGCTCCTCAAGGCGCTCTCGCTGGTTCCCGCGGACCGCTTCGCTACGGCAGCCCAGCTCGGGCAGGCGCTGTCCGCAGCCGCGGCTGGCTCAACCGGCACGGCTGTCCCTGTCACCCGGTCAACACCGGCGACATCTCCGGGACGGTCGTTCCGGATTCCGATGGCGGCGCTACGTGGATGGGGAGGACGGGCCGCCACCCTGGTCGGCGGTCTCCTCCTGGGGCTGGTGCTGCTGTTCGCCTGGCAGCGGAAGGAAGGTGGGGAGAGTGCATCAGGCCCGCGCCTCCTGGCGGTGTTGCCCTTCGAAAACCAGGGTGCGCCGGACGATGAGTACTTCGCCGATGGCGTCACCGATGCGGTGCGCGGAAAACTGGCTGCCCTGCCTCAGCTCCGGGTGACCGCGCGCAGCAGCTCGGATCAGTACAAGAAGACCGCCAAGAGTCCGCAGGAGATCGGGCGGGAGCTGGGCGTACAGTACCTGCTGACCGGTACGGTTCGCTGGGACAAGCGCGGAAATGGCGGGAGCCGGGTGCAGGTGAACCCAGAGCTGGTGCAGGTGGCCACGGCGTCGACCCAGTGGCAGCGGCCGTTCGACGCGACGCTGTCGGATGTGTTTCAGGTTCAGACCGATATCGCAAGCCGGGTGGTCCAGGCGCTCGATGTGGCCCTGGGCGAAGGCGAGCGACAGGCCATTGCCGCGCCACCCACTCGAAGCCTGGCGGCATACGACGCTTATCTGAAGGGTGAGGAGGTTTCGGCGGCGGTCTCGTTGTTCGTGCCGGGCAAGACTCGCGAGGCCGTGACTCACTATCAGCGCGCAGTGACACTCGACTCCACCTTTGCCCTTGCGTGGGCACAGCTCTCCCGAACCCACTCATTGCTCTACTACAACGGTGCACCGGATCCAAACGAGGCAGAGGCAGCCCGATCCGCAGCAGAGCGGGCACTCGCCGCCGCGCCCGGCCGGCCGGAGCCACATCTGGCGATGGGGGACTATTACCTGACCATCCGGCGTGAGTTCGGCCGCGCACTGGAGCAGTATGCGTTCGGGCAGCGCCTTTCACCCGACAACGCCGAGCTTCTCACCGCTACCGCCTGGGCCCAACAGAGTCTCGGACAATGGGACGCGTCGCTGGCGAATATTACGCGGGCGCAGATCATCGACCCCCGCTCGACCTCCACCGCCTGGCGCAAGGCACAAGCCCTCACGTACGTCCGGCGCTATCCCGAAGCACTTGGAGCCGTCGACCAGGCCCTGGCTCTCTTCCCCGGCTCCCTCACCCTGTTTCAGCAGAAGGTCATGGTGTACCTGGCTCGGGGCGATCTACCCGGCGCACGGGCGGTGCTGCGAGCTCCGCCCGAAGGGACCACGCCCGCAGCGCTCGCGGCGTTCATGGGAACGTACTGGGATCTGTATTGGGTGCTGGATGACCAGTTGCAACAGCTGCTCCTCCAACTAACCC
>JALYPB010000389.1 GCA_030856585.1 Gemmatimonadota bacterium
CCATCCCGCGAGGCCGAGGAGCAGAAGGAAGCCGCACACGTCGGTGAAGGTCGTCACGAAAATCGAGGAGGCAACTGCCGGGTCGATGCCGAATCGCTCCAGCACGAGCGGAATGAACGCGCCGGCGAACCCGGCCACCACCAGATTGCCCATCATGGCAAGGAAGACGACCAGGCCGAGGCGGGCGCCCTCCCCCATCAGGGTCGCCACGGCTCCGACGGCGAGGCCCATGACAAGACCGTTGGTCAGGCCCACCAGGATTTCCTTACCAACCACCTTGGTGAACACATCCACCGGAATCAGTCCCAGCGCGAGCCGCCGGACCGTAACGGCGAGTGCCTGGGTCCCGGCGTTGCCCCCCATGCCAGCGATGATGGGCATCCAGACCGCCAGGGCGAGCGTCTCCTGAATGGTGTGCTGAAACATGTACACCACTCCTCCGGCGAGAAAAGCCGTGAGCAGGTTCAGCGAGAGCCATGGCAGGCGGCTCCGGACGGCAGTTCTCCAGCCGGCCGCGAGGTCCTCGTCGGCCGAGACGCCGCCGAACTTGAGCAGGTCCTCGGTGGTCTCGGCTTCGACGACGTCGATGACGTCATCGAACGTCACCCGGCCCAGCAGCCGTCCCTGGTCATCCACCACCGGCACGTTAGGCAGGTTGTATCGCGCCATCAGCCGGGCGACTTCCTCCTGGTCCAGGTCCGGGGTGACCGAGATATCGGCGTCGGCCATGAAGGACCGGACTGGCCGCTCGGGCCGGCTGATCACTAGATCCTTGAACGGCAGCACTCCCACCAGACGCCCGTCCTTGTCCACCACGAACACCTCATAGAAGTCTTCCACCTCCTCCGCCTGCCGCCGGATCTCCTCCAGCGCGTGCTCCGCGGTAGCCGTGTCGGGCACGGTCACCACGTGAGTGGTCATCCGCCCGCCGGCCGTCTCCTCGTGGTAGCGCAGGAGCCGATCCACCTCGGCCCGGTCGTGGACGCCAGAAAGGATCTGTTCCTGCTGGCTCTCGTCCAGCTCGCCCAGCATGTCGGCCGCGTCGTCGTCGTCCAGCTCCCCGACAATCTCGGCCGCCTGGCCGGGCGAGAGTGCCGCCAGCGTCTCGGACGCGTGGGCCTCCTCCGGCATCTCGGCCAGCGCATGGCTGGAGAGCTCCGCCGGAAGCGCCTGAACCGCCGCAAGGCGCTCCTCATCGTCCAGCGCGGTGAGCACGTCGGCCAGGTCGGCCGGCTCGAACTCGTGAGCCCGGCGCACGAAGAGCGCCATCTCGCCCTTTCGCACCAGATCGACCATCCGCTGGAGCAGCTTCTTCATGGCATGCCCGGAAGGAGGGCGACCGCGGGGCTGGGGCTGGAGCGGATCAGCAGGCGCTCGATGCGCGTGGGCGAGGCCTGGATGACGTCGAACTCCAGCCCTCGCACCACGAACCGCTCGCCGGCGCTGGGGATCCGGCCGGCCCACTCAGCCAGCAGACCTCCGATGGTGGTGGCGCGGCCGGACGGCAGGAGCACGCCGAACCGCTCCTGTATCGCCTCGTGCGACACGTTGCCATCGGTCTCGAAGACGCCCCCCATGGCTCCGGGAGCGGCGTGAACCTCTTCGTCATGCTCGTCGAAGATCTCGCCGACCAGCTCCTCCAGCAGATCCTCCAGCGTGGCGATGCCGAGCGTGCCGCCGAATTCATCCAGCACCACCGCCAGGTGGCGCCGCTCCCGCTGCATATCGAGCAGCAGGTCACCGCAGCTCCGGCTGGCGGGCGCCACCGCCACCGGGCGGATGGGAAGCGGATCTCCCGGCTGAAGCTTGAAGAGATCGAAGGCGTGCAGCATGCCGATGATGTCATCGAGCGTCTCCCGGAATATCGGGATCCGACTGTAGCCGCTTCCGGCGAACACCAGACGGATCTCCTCCAGCGGCACATTCTCTTCGATGGCCACGATATCGGTGCGAGGTGTCATCACCTCGCGCACCGGCCGTGCGCTGAAGGCCATGACTCCGCCCACCATCATCAGCTCCTGATCATCCGCCACTCCTACCGCGGCACCCTCCCGCCAGATTGACCGGAGGTCGGTCGGCCGGGTAGCGGTCCGGGCGGGAAGCAGAAGTCCCAGCACCCGGGACCAGGGACGGAGGATCGGAATGACCCGTTCAGCCACCGTCTCGGCCCGCGGCTGGGTCAGCCAGCGCGGTACCAGATAGGCGGCGAACAGCACCAGAGGCACTGCGAGCAATGCCACCGCCACCACCAGGCGGGGTGCGCCGGACCCGGCCAGGAGCCCGGGGACCGCCGCTCCGAGCAGGAGAACACCCAGGGAGGTGGTAGCCGAGGCGGCCGTGAGGTAGTAGTCGATCTGAGCCAGCCCGCTGAGCGAAGGCGCGGCCCCGCGCAGGCGGCGGCCAACGGCCCGCGTCAGCTCGGCGCGGCTCACCGTGATCAGTGCCGCGCCGGCGGTTGCGCCGAACGCGGTGAGCGCGATACCAAGGGCAATGGCGAGCCAGGTCATCGGCCTGCCTTCTCCGGAGCGATGGCGGCCTCGATGCGCTGGCGGTGTACTGCGATGCGCTTGACCCGGCGGCGGACGACGTGCTCAACCACGAGACGGAACCCCTCGACGTCGATCGACTCACCCACGCGTGGGACCCGGCCGAACTCGGCCAGCACCAGACCGCCGACGGTGCTCACATCGTCCCGGTCGAAACTATGGTCGAGCGTGGACTCGAGCTCGGTCAGGGCCACCCCGCCCTCGACCCGCCACTGGTCCTCGCTCATTACCTGGATCGGCGCCACTTCGTCGGTGTCGTACTCGTCCTGGATCTCGCCGACGATCTGCTCCAGAATGTCCTCCAGCGTGACGATTCCGGCCGTGCCCCCGAACTCATCGACCACCACCGCCAGGTGACTGGGGCCGCGCTGAAAGTCGCGCACCTGGCGGTCGAGCGTCTTGGCCTCCGGCACGAACGCCGCTGGCCGGATGAGCTCCCGCCATGACCGGCTGTCCTCGGGTCCCAGGGCGAGGATGTCCTTGGCATACACCACTCCCACTACGGCGTCCGGGTGTCCGTCGTAGACCAGCAGACGGGCGTGCTCCGAGCTCTGCAGTGTCCTGACCACTTCCTCGCGCTCCGAGGCGGAGTTCACCGCGACGATATCGATCCGGGGCGTCATCACCTCCGCCACCGTGGTGTCGGCAAGAGCAAAGACACCAAGCAGCATGTCGCGTTGGGCCGCGCCGGCTTGCCGAGTCGTCTGCACCGGCGCGCGGGC
>JALYPB010000393.1 GCA_030856585.1 Gemmatimonadota bacterium
CCGCATCAAGATGAAGCGTACCACGTGGGTGCGCGCCATCATGCAGACCAGCAATGGCGACGTGTGGGCCGGCTATAGTCGGGTGCTGGTTACCCTCAACGGCTGTGGATGATGACCTCTCGCATCGGTGAAGCGCGAATAAGAGTTCCCGACCGGATCCAGCGTGGCGACCTGATCATTGTGCATTCCATCGTCTCTCATCCAATGGACACCGGGTTTTTCCGAGATGCCGATGGTGACCCCATTCCCGCCTACTTCATCGAACACGTCGTCGTCACGTACGGCGGCACCGAGGTAGCGCGGTTCGACTGGACATCGGGGATTAGCCGGGATCCGGTCGTGAGCTTTACGCTGAGGGCGGACAAGGAAGCACCGCTCACGATGACCTGGACCGATAATCAGGGCGCTACATTCAGGCAGTCGGTCAATATCGGCTTTGCTTCCGTCTGAGCGGTCGGCCTCTCCGGCTGGTCCGCTCGCTCCGGCACCCGTGTTCGATCCCCTCCGATTCTCCTGGGCTCCGCTGCTCCTTGTCTCCCTTCTAACCGGGCCGGACGTCGCTCCACCTGATCCCATTCTTCGCCGACTGGCACCCGGGGTGTATGCCGCCGTGGGCGATACCGGGCGTGGATCAGAGGGTCGGCCCAACGCCGGGTTCGTTGTGACCGATTCGGGCGTCGTGGTGATCGATGCCATGGCCAGTCCCCGACAGGCTGAGCAGCTGGTTCAGGCGATTCGATCGGTGACCCCGCGGCCGATCAAGTGGCTCATCCTCACCCACCACCATCCCGACCACCACTTCGGCGCGATCGTCTTCCGCCGTCTCGGAGCCAAGGTCATCGCTCATCCGGACCGCAGGGTTCTCGCGTCCGAGGGTGGTGAGGACGCCCTTATGGCCAACTGGGTGCGGGTTGTCGGCCTCGATGCCATGCGAGGCTTCGAGTTTGCCGACGTCCCCGACCGCCCCGTCACCGGAGCCGACACCCTCCGGCTCGGAGGCCGTTCGCTGGTCATCACCCACCCGGGCGCGGCCCACTCCGCCGGAGATCTCCTGATCTGGCTGCCGCGGGAGCGAGTTCTCTTTGCCGGAGATGTACTGATTGAGGACGGTGTAACGATGGTCGTGGATGGCAGCTCAGGAAGTTTGCTGCGGACACTGGCGACGATCGATGGTCTGAGCCCCCGGCGCGTGGTCCCTGGACATGGTGCGATCCCGGCCCGACCTGCGGCGCTGGTTGCTCGCACCCGGGAGTACATCACCGGCCTGCGTGCCGCCATGCGATCCGCCGTCGAGCAGGGCACCCCGATGGGCCGGGCCATGGCGAGCCTGCCTCCCGCCGATGAGACCCGGCCCGTGTCGCTCAATTCGAGGCGCCGACGGAACGCCGTCCGGGTCTATCTGGAGGAGGAAAGGGCCTACATGGGATTGGACTCGGTTCAGTGAGACGCACGGCCAGCGTTGCAGGCCTGTGCCTGCTGATGGGCTGTGCCGCCAGGCAGGAGAGGGCAGGGAGCCTCGCGGCCGGACCATCGGCCCCGAGCCTTCCGGCACTGGTCTCAACCGATCAACTGGCCGAGTGGCAACGTGCAGGTGGGGTGAGCCTGATTGACGTGCGGAGCGATGTCTTTACTTACCTGCGGGGACATCTGCCCGGGGCGGCTTACTTACACACCGAGACGCTAAGGGCGACGGAGGGAGGAGTTCCGGCGCAGCTCCTCCCGGCCGCGGCCTACAGTGACCTCTTCTCACGACTGGGAGTGGGACTCAACCAAACCGTTGTGATCTACAGCGCGGGAGAGACCGGTAACATCGACGCCACTTTTGTGGCCTGGCTCCTGGCCGGCTTCGGCCACCCGAAGGTCTACGTCCTCAACGGCGGCTACTTCAAGTGGGAGCTCGAACACCGGCCGATCACGCAGCAGTACCCCCGTGTGACCCCGGCCGCTTTCCCCCCAAGTCATTTTCTGCCTGAGCGAGCGACGCTCGAGGATGTTCGACGGGCCGTAGCCACCGGCGATGCAATCCTGGTGGATGCCAGACCTCCGGCGCAGTACGAGGGAGCGGCAGGCGCCCAGATGCGCCGGGGGCACATTCCTGGAGCTATCAACCATTACTGGCAGGATGACCTGACACAGGTGGGCTTCGGCCACGTCTGGAAGAGCACAGCCGACCTTCGGGCGGGGTATGAGGCTCAAGGAGTGACACCCGACAAGAACGTCATCGCCTACTGCAACAGCACCACCGAGGCCAGCCACGTGCACTTTACCCTGCGTTACCTGCTGGGCTATCCCCGGGTGCGCATTTATGTGGGATCGTGGAACGAGTGGGCGGAGCGGGTCGACCTGCCGGTCGAGGCGGGACAGCGGGTCAGCGGGACAGCAGGACAGTAGGACAGTAGAGGTCTACATCCTGCGGGAGCAACGACGAGGGGCCGTAACGCATCCCACGCGTCGGCCCCTTCGCTTGCTGAGGGTGACAACCCGCTGCCCCGCTGCCCCGCCTATCTCATTGCGATCCCGCTCCGGAGCTGCCCCGGTCTCCAGATCCGGCCGGCCTTCATGACCCACTCGATCGAGTCCAGGTTGTCGATGTCCTCCAGCGGGTTCTTGTTCAACAGCACCAGGTCGGCGTAATGGCCGGCTACGATAGTCCCCAGTCGCCGGCCGGGCTCGCCGCCGATTGCGCGGGCAGCATCGCGGGTGGCGGCCAGAAGAGCCGCGCGTGGGGTGAGTGCCACGGAGTCGACCAGGAGTCGCAGCTCGCCGATGAGGGTGGCGCGCTCGATGGCGGGTCCATACGCCACGTGATCGCTGCCGGCGCTGATGCGTACCCCTCGCCGGACCGCCTCGCGGGTCACTTCTATACCGAAGCCTGACGCGGCTCGCACGTACTCCTCTTGCTCCGAAGGAATGTGCCGCCGCTTGGCGTTGAAGTAGGCCACGCTGTGGTAAGTGGCATCCAGTGTCGGCTCGAAGATGGTGCCGCGCCGGGCCATCGAATCCAGGGCCTCGAGAACGCGGGGATCGTGTGCCGAACCGACGGTCGCAACATCCGCGGTTGCCACCTGCAGGCGCCCGTCGTCTACCAGCGTGTCACGCTCTCCGGCCGAGAAGAGCTCGCCGGCCAGCCCGGCCGCGTGCACCACCCCGTCCTGACCCGACATGAGCTGCTCGAGCGCACTGGCCGGCTGAACCCACGCGTGCCCCCATACCGGCATGCCTACGCGGTGGGCTGCCTGGGTCAGCTCGCGCACCGACTCCACATCCAGCTGGGCGTAGAGCTTGAGACCCATCGCCCCGGCACTGCGTGCGGCCTCGACCACCGAATCCGGATCGGTGTCCGAGGTGTAGAGCATCGGGGTCCACCCGAGTGACTGCATTGTCATTGCCGGCGGCTGGCGATAGACGGTCCCGCGGGCCGTCCGGGTGCCCCGGAATCCGTTGAAGAAGAACCGGCGGCCCGCCACCAGCTGCATGGCGTAGACTCGCGGCGTTGCTGTCAGAGCGTTGACTCGGCCCAGGAGCTCGGCGGGATTGGTGCCCATGTCTCGCACCGAGGTGATTCCCTGCGCCAGCAGGTTCCGCAGGTCCAGTGAGAGATCCTCGCCGGCGCTTCCGTGGGTCAGGAACAGAAGGTGGACATGGCTGTCTATCAGGCCGGGAATCAGCCACTTGCCATGCGCATCGATGATCCGCGCTCCTGGCGGTACCAGACATTCCCCCGCCGCGCCGGCGCAGACGATCCGGCCGGCCCGCACCAGCGTTACTGCATTTGAGACCACGGCGCGGCCGGTTCCGTCCCACAGATTGGCTCTGACAATGGCAAGCGTTGGATTGGGGGCAGGGGCTATCCGGGGCTGGGGCGGGCGTCCGCCACAGGCGCTCAGAGTCAACGTCCCAAGAAGAAAAGCGGATGGGAGTAGCGAGAAAGACCGACTCATTGGTGACGCGCTCCTGGCGCTGGCTAGCGGCGCGGCTTTACGGCCGGGGGGCGCCACCTGCCTGGACCTGCTTCAAGATGCGTGAAAGGGATGCATTCGGCCTTGATGCTCAGGCGTGCATAACGAGTGACAAGGAACACTACGCCTGTGCCGGGCTAACCCATTCTCCGGTCGATGGCTTGCGCCACCGGAGCGGTTAGTGGACCGACCCCTTTCCTATTGTAGATCCTCCTGAACGTGAACGTGAAAGCGTGATACAAGGTTCTACCCGGAGTAAAGGGGCAAAGCACGTGCCAATGGGTGGTGCAAGTGTTGACCGTGGTTGCGGGGCGGGCAGCCGCTCTCTAGTCTTCCCTCGTGACCCTCCCTCCCGTCAGCAGGCCCCGGCGGCGCCGCCGCACCGGCGCGATTCGCCAACTGGTGCGCGAGCACGTGGTGTCCCCGGCTGATCTCATCCAGCCCCTCTTTGTTGTGCACGGGACCCGGATCGAGCGTGAGATCAGCTCGATGCCAGGCGTCTTCCATCTTTCGGTGGATCAGGCGTTGGATGAGGAGGTGGACCGCATCCGGTCCCTGGGCATTTCCGCGGTACTTCTCTTCGGCATTCCGGCGAGCAAGGATGAGGTCGGATCGGAGAACTTCGCGGAGAACGGTATCGTGCAGCAGGCGCTTCGCAGAATACGCCAGCGCCACCCGGATTTATTGCTTATCTCCGATCTCTGCTGCTGCGAGTACACCAGCCACGGGCATTGTGGAGTGGTCAAGGCCGGGTCGGTGGACAACGATGCGACCCTCGAGATTCTTGCCCGGGCCGCGATCAGTCATGCCGAAGCCGGGGCCGATGTCATCGCTCCCAGCGGCATGATGGACGGGATGGTGGCAGCCGTAAGGGGAGCGCTCGACGCGGCCGGGCACATCGACCAGGCGATTCTGAGTTACGCGGTCAAGTACGCCAGCGCCTTCTACGGGCCATTTCGTGAGGCAGCCGACAGTGCCCCGGCGTTCGGCGACCGGCGCCAGTATCAAATGGATCCCTCCAATGTGCGGGAGGCGATCCTGGAAGCCGCGCTGGACGAGGCTGAGGGGGCGGATTTGTTGATGGTAAAGCCGGCCTTGGCCTATCTCGACGTGGTGCGCGCCGTTCGGGAGCGAACTCAGCTCCCGCTGCTGGCCTACAACGTGAGCGGCGAGTACTCCATGGTGAAAGCGGCCGCGCGCCAGGGCTGGATCGATGAGCGCAAGGTCGTGGTGGAGACGCTGACGGGAATGCGCAGGGCGGGGGCGGACGCCATCATCACCTACCACGCCAAGGCGGCGGCGGGCTGGCTGGCCGAGGAGGCAGGGCAATGACAGAAGTCCGCGCCGCCGCTCGGCCCACTACCGTATCGGAGCGATTGTTCACTGCCGCGCAGCGAGTGCTTCCGGGAGGCGTCAACAGCCCCGTCCGGGCCTTCAAAGGGGTCGGTGGCACGCCGCGATTCATGGTTCGGGGTGAGGGTGCCTACCTGGTGGACGCCGATCACAACCGCTACCTCGATCTGGTCCTCTCGTGGGGGCCGCTGATTCATGGCCACGCGCACCCCGAAGTGCTTGCGGCCATCATCGAGGCGGCGGGACGGGGCACTACGTTCGGTGCGCCCACAGAGTTGGAGGTGCGCCTGGCCGAGCGCGTGGTCGCCGTGTTTCCGTCGCTGGAGATGGTGCGCTTCGTGAGCTCCGGCACCGAAGCCTTGATGAGCGCGGTGCGTCTGGCGCGAGCTGTCACGGGCCGGCAGCTGATCATCAAGTTCGACGGCTGCTATCATGGCCACTCGGACGCGCTACTGGCCGCCGCGGGGTCCGGCGTCGCCACGCTGGGCCTGCCCGACTCTCCTGGAATACCTCCTGCCACGGTCGCCGACACGGTCGTCCTGCCATTCAACGACCTCTCCGCAGCAGAAGCCGTATTCGCCAGTCGAGGTGAAGGCATCGCGGCGGTACTGGTGGAGCCGGTGGCCGGAAACATGGGCGTCGTGCCGCCGGTCCCTGGGTTTCTCGAAGGGCTGAGGGCGATCACTCGGAAGTACGGAGCTCTCCTGGTATTCGACGAGGTGATGACCGGTTGGCGGGTTCACCCGCAAGGGGCACAAGTGCTCTACCAGGTCAAGCCGGACCTCACCTGCCTCGGCAAGGTAGTCGGTGGCGGACTCCCGGCCGCGGCGTTCGGCGGCACGCGCGAGCTGATGGAACACATCGCGCCTGCCGGCCCGGTCTACCAGGCCGGGACACTCTCGGGCAACCCGCTTGCGATGGCCGCCGGGCTGGCCACGCTCGAGATACTCTCTCGGCCGGGTGTGTGGCAGCGGGCAGAGGAATGGGCCGACCGAGCCGCTTCCGCCATGCACACGGCCGCGGCTGCGGCGGGAGTATCGCTGATCGTTCAGCGGGTAGGCACGATGTTCACGCCATTCTTCACGAAGCAACCGGTCCGGGACTTCGCGGAGGCGAAGCGGACCGACCGCGAGGCGTACAAGCGCTTCTTTCACGCCATGCTCGAAGCCGGCGTGTATCTGCCTCCCTCGCCGTTCGAGGCAGCGTTCTCCTCCTCGGTTCACGGTGAGGCCGAGCTCGAATCTCTGGAAAGCGGACTCGGGGCAGCATGGCTGCGGTAGCGATCGTCGGCGCCGGCCTGACCGGCTTGACCGCGGCGTACCGGCTCAAGCAGCGGGGAGCCAGGGTTGTCGTGTACGAAGCCGGCGACAGGATCGGCGGCTCCATCAAGTCCGAGCGTCGTGACGGCTATCTGGCGGAGCTCGGTCCCACGTCGATGGCCGCGCCGTCCGGACCGGCGGCGGGTCTGCTGAGCGAGCTGGGGCTCGAGGCCTCCAAGGTGACAGCTTCGCCGGACGCGAGAAATCGGTTTATCGTGCGGCGGGGACGACTCATGCGCCTGCCGATGTCTCCTGCTGAGCTCCTTACCACTCGTTTGCTCTCCAACGTCGCCAAGCTGGCCATTTTCGGTGAGCCGCTGGTCGAGGCCGGCGACTCTCCGCTCGAGGAAAGCGTTGCGGCGTTCATCCGCCGCCGGTTCAACCAGGAAGTGCTCGACTACATCGTCAATCCATTCATCGCCGGAATCTTCGCCGGGGATCCGGAGCAGCTGTCGGTTCGGCATGCCATACCGAAGCTGCACGTCCTGGAGCGAACTCACGGCTCGGTCATGAAGGCATTGGTGCAGCTGATGAGGGATCGGCGGGAAGGACCGGCACCTGGGGCCGTGATCTCGTTCCGGGAGGGACTTCAGGAGATCCCGGAGGCCTTGGGGAAAGCACTGCGCAGCGAAGTGCGACTGCGGTCACCGGTCACCCAGCTTCGCTCGGGGCCCCAGGGCTGGACGGTGGGGGCTGCCTTTCAGACCCCCGAGTTGTTCGACGCCGTGGTCTACGCCGCTCCGGCGCACAGTCTGGATGAGATCGACCTCGATATGGCCGCCGCCGAGCGGCTGTCCACATTATCCAGCATCTTGCATCCGCCGGTGGCGGTTCTCGCTCTCGGCTTCCGTCGGGACCAGGTCACCCACCCGCTGGACGGCTTCGGGTTCCTGACTCCTGAGGTCGAGCGCCGGCGGGTCCTCGGCGTGATCTTTTCCTCGTCACTCTTTGCCGATCGTGCCCCCGCGGGTCACGTGATGCTGACCGCGTTCGTGGGCGGCACCCGCGATCCTGACTTTGTCCAGGCAGATCCACAGACCCTCACCGCGCGAGTGCTGGACGATCTGCGGCCGTTGCTCGGCACCCGGGGCGACCCCACTTTCCGCAGCGTTCAGGTCTGGCCCAAGGCGATTCCGCAGTACGTCCTGGGCTATGGCAGATTCAAGGAGATCGCGGACGACGTGGAACGACGCAACCCGGGGCTGGTGCTGGCCGGGACCTATCGGGATGGGGTGTCCCTGGCAGACTCGATCGGCTCCGGCGAACAGGCCGCCGCTCGCACCGCCGAGCATCTCGGCCTGGACGGTATGGCCGCAGCGGGTCAGCACTCAGCCCGCAGCGCCGCCGTGGGGCCGGATTGAGGGCGCCAGGTGCGCGCCTCACGATTGGGACCCGCGGTAGCGCGCTGGCACTGTGGCAGACCGAGCGAGTTCGTTTCCTTCTCCGGGCTGTAGGGTTCGAGACGGAGCGGGTGGAGATCAAGACCACCGGCGACCTGACTCCCGACATTCCGCTGGCCCGGATCGGAAGCCGCGCTCTGTTTACCAAGCAGATTGACGACGCCCTCCTGGAGAGCCGGATTGATCTAGCGGTTCACTCCCTCAAGGACCTGCCGACCGAGCTTCCAGCGGGTATCGTCATCGCGGCCGTGAGCGCCCGGGAGGATCCCCGCGACGCGCTGGTCGGCAGGCAGCCAGTGCGATGGAGCGACCTTCCCAGGGCGGGAGTGATCGCCACCAGCAGCCTTCGGCGCCGGGCGCAGCTGCTGCACTCCCGTCCCGATCTTCAAATCGTAGACATTCGCGGCAACGTGGACACCCGGCTCGCCAAGCTCAATGCGCGTCCGGAATGGAGCGGCATCGTGCTCGCAACAGCGGGTCTTGTACGACTCGGCCTGGCCGACAGGATCGGTGAGCGGCTTCCCCCCGAGATCATGCTGCCGGCTCCGGGCCAGGGCGCGCTCGCGGTGACCGTACGGGCGGACGATGCGATCGTCCACCGCGCCGTACGAAAGGCCGTGCATGATGACGTCACTTCGGTCGAGGTTGCGGCCGAGCGGGCGTTCCTTCGGCGACTGGAAGGAGGCTGCCAGGTTCCGGTTGCGGCGTATGCAAAGCTGGAGACCACTTCCTCCCAGCCGAGCCTGCGGCTGTGGGGCCGGGTAATCTCGCTCGGGGGGGACCGAATGGTGGAAGGGGATGAAGCTGGTCCGGCGAGGGATGAAGCGGCAGCCGCTGCTCTCGGGACCGCTTTGGCCGAGCGGCTGGTGGGAGAAGGCGCTGCCACGATTCTGGCCGAGGTGCGCGAGGGAGCCGCGCCGACTGTCACCGAGCCCTGATGCTTGAGACCGTGGTGGTGACGGCCTCGTCGGGAACCTTCCCCGGATTGGTGGAGGCATTGAGAGCGATTCCCGTTGCTGTAGAGGAGCATCCCTTGATGAAGTTCGGACCCCCAAGCGACTGGACTCTTCTGGACTCGGCTTTGGAGCATTGGGACTCGTACTCCGCGGTGGCCTTTACATCGCCACGCGCGGCTGCGGCCGTGCTGGAGCGCATGGCCGGCCGGAGGCCTCGGGATCAGAATGTTCCGGTGCTGTGGGCTGGGGGGCCAGCAACGGCAGCCGCGCTCGGCGATGAGATCGGACTGGTTCGCACCCCTCGTGAGTCCGATGCGGAAATGCTGGGAGTGGCGGAGGCGCTGGCGCAGGCGATGCTGAACGGAGGGATCGGCGGGACGGTTCTCTTTCCCTGTGGAGACAGCCGGCGCGATGAGTTGCCCGAACGGCTTCGGAGCCGGGGGATCGCCGTGGATGAAGTCGTGTGTTATCGCTCCGTGCTGGCCAGTGAATCGGCGGCGTCCGCCGCGGCAGCCCGGGGCACGATGCTGGTAGTGGCCAGCCCGACGGTGGCGAATCTTCTGGTACGCGCCTGTCCGCGCACCCCGAGGCCGGATCTGCTGGCCGTCGGCCCAACTACTGCGGCGTCGGCCCGGGCCTCGGGTTGGGCGCCTGCCGCTGTTGCCTCCAGTCCGAGCGCAGAGGCCCTCGCGGCGGCGGTAAGAGACGTGCTGGCACGGCGCGCCGTGCATGAATGACCTGCTGCTCCGGGCCTGCCGCCGCGAGCCGGTGGAGCGGCCGCCCGTCTGGATGATGCGGCAGGCCGGACGCTACCTGCCCCAGTACCGCGCGGTGCGCGAGCGCGCCGACTTCCTCACCATGGTTGGTACGCCGGAGCTGGCAGTGGAAGTGACCCTCCAGCCGGTGGACCTCATCGGGGTCGATGCGGCGATCGTCTTCAGCGACATCCTGGTGGTGCCCCAGGCAATGGGAATGACGCTGACGGTCGAAGACGGCGTGGGACCGCGCTTTCACGACCCGGTGCGGT
>JALYPB010000396.1 GCA_030856585.1 Gemmatimonadota bacterium
GCCGCGGCCAGTGTCACCTCGTCGTGGGTATGGTCTCCCAGCGCAGGGCTCAGTAAATCCACCAGGCGGAACCCGAGCTCGGGGTGCAGGATCCGATAGACGCCGGCTGTCGCGGGGTGCTGAATGAGCCGGTGAATGAGCCTCGCCTGCCACCGGGTTTCGGTGAGTCCGTCGCCGTGGATGGCCATCACCTTGCGGCGGCCGATCTCGAACGTTGCCTGGAGCGGGTGGAACCGCAGATTCAGGTCTCGCTCCCAGAACTGGCTGTCCCATCGGTCATGGTTTCCCCCCACCATTACTATTGGCAGTCGCCTCCGCAGCCGGGCGAGCGCCGCGGCGACGTGAAAGCCACGCCGGGGAATGACCCGTGAGTACGAGAACCAGAAGTCGAAGAGGTCGCCGTTGATCAGCAGGCAGTCGCCCAGGGAGGGCACGGCGTCCAAAAACTCGAGCAGCGCCTCCTCGGTAGCAGGCGGCGCTACTCCCAGGTGAGCATCGGATACGACGACGAGGGTGTGGCCCAGCACGGCGCCAAAGATGGACCTCCCCCTCCGTGATCGCAACCACGAGAGACGCCGTGTCACCCCAGGCGTCCCGAGCGTCTACAACCCCATGAGGCTGACATGGCGACCGAGCGCTCCCCCATCTCGGAGACCCTGGTCCGGGTCAACTATTCCGAGACCGACCAGATGGGAGTGGTGTACCACGCCCGCTATCTCGTGTGGCTCGACGTTGCCCGCACGGAGCACCTCCGGCGGAGTGGCATGAGCTATCGTGAGCTCGAGGACTCCGGTCTGCGCCTGGCGGTGAGCGAAGTGGCCGTTCGTTACCGGCAACCTGCCCGGTATGATGATCCCCTTCGGATCCGTTGCTGGGTGAGAGACGTGGCCTCCCGCCGGGTGGATTTCGGATACGCCATCGAGAACGCCGAGGACGGCCGCCTGTTGGCCACCGCCTCAACCAGCCTGCTGGCGCTCGACGCCTCGATGGCGCTGACCCGCCTTCCTGACCGGGTTCGCCGGGTTCTCCAGTCCATTCCGGACCCCGTCAGGTTGGGGTCATGAGACTTCTGGGTGTGCTTTGTGCCGGGCTCCTGTACCCGGCCGCGGCCCGCGCGCAGGCGGTGGTGGAGCAGCTCGCGCCGGTGCTCGCGGCCGAGGATGCCCGGGAATGGCAGCCCGACCTGTTTCAGCGAAGTCTCCTCGCCTCTGATTCCGTGGTTCGACGAATCACCGCCATCGCCGCGGGGCGAATCGGCGACCCCCGCGCCACGCCGCTGTTGCTTCGGGCGCTGGATGAGCCCGACACCACCGTTCGGGTCGCTGCGGCATTTGCCCTCGGCCTCCTGCGCGACTCAGCTGCGGTCCAGCCCCTGGTTCAACGACTGACCGGTCTTCCACCGCTCGATGCCGTTACCGCCGCAGAGGCGGTCACCGCGCTCGCCAAGATCGGTGGCCGGCGCAGCGCTGACTTCTTCGCCGCCGTGCTGCAGGGCAAGGTGGCGCTATCCCAGGCGGACCCGGCTCCGGCCACCAGCCAGATCCTGCTGGAGTCCTGGAGGCTGGGGGCGGATGCCCCGTCCGATGCGCTGCTCCCCTTTGCGTCCGACTCGGTTCAATCCACCCGTTGGCGTGCGGTGTATTCGCTGGGCCGTCTCCGGGCGCCGGCAGCGGCAAATCAGCTGATCGCCGCACTGCGGGACAAGGATCCTGCCACCCGAGAGGTGGCCGCGCGAGCGCTCATCAAGAGCTACGCCGAGGCCTCCAAGCTCGATCCGGGCACCATCGGTGGAGTATTGGCCCGGGCCGTGGACGATGATGATCCCGGCGTCAGAATTAACGCGCTGCGCTCGCTGGGTACCTATCGCGATTCCACCTTCGTTCCCAAGGTGGCCTGGAGAGTGGACGATCCGGTGGCGAATGTGCGGGTCCAGGCCGCCGCCACACTGGGAGAGCTCGGCGGATCAACTGCGGTGGCGGCGTTGCAGCGCGCCCTCACCGGCAAGGGAAGCTTCGCCCTCCGGCGCGAGGCGCTCCTTGGGTTGGCCCGCGCGGACACCGCTCGATTCGCCGGCATCGCGTCCGGATGGCGGAACGGTAAGGACTGGCGGGATCGCGCCACCGCGGCCGAAGGCTGGGCTCTCGCCGGTGCAACCGGTACTCCGTGGTTCATCTCTGATCGAGACGGGCGCGTGGTGACAGCCGGGCTTCAGGCCTGGGCGACTGAGGTCAAGGGTCCCGATCGCCGCCTGGTCGAGTCCGGACGGCGGCTGCTGACCCACCAGGACGCAGCTGTCCGCAGCGTCGCCGCCGATATCCTGGCGCGGGCTGCCGATCCGGCTGACCTGGGTGCGCTCACGGCCATGTACGGTCGTACGACTCGCGACTCCTTTCCCGATGCCGCGATCTCCGCACTCAACGCGATTGTCGCCATCGGACGGACCGGATCTGCTGCGCAGGCGCGGATCGAGCGTGAGGTTCTTGGCGCAATACCGCGGCCGACCGACTATCTCCTGCGCCGGTGGGCCC
>JALYPB010000412.1 GCA_030856585.1 Gemmatimonadota bacterium
CGCCCGCCGAGAACAGAGTCCGGCGTGATCGCTGAACTGGCATTCAATCACTCCTCTACACGTATGTAAGGAAATCGACCCATCCGCCCATGCTGCTTCAGGGAACGAGCCCGCTGCATCCAGCAGTCCGAAAGACTGAGCGCATGGTGCCGTTAGCGGCGGGTGACGGTCAGCGGTCGTGCATCTCGGGCCCCCGCTCGTACTCCGCGCCACCGCTCCCGGCCGCACCAAACTTGGGGGCCACTATCCCGTCCGACTTAGTGTATGGTGGCTCGTGCCGCTCCAACTCCTCGGTACGGCCCTCCGCCGGCGCGGAGCGGACCTTTTTGGCGCCGTGCTCATCGGGGTGCGCATCCCCGGTCTTTTTGCCACGCCCACGCATCATCCAGAGCATCGCGAGCAGACAGACGAGCACGAGGGCAATAAGCAGAAGTGTTCCGATATCCATCACTGGTCTCCTTTCAGGGTGGCGCAGCGGTGCGCCAGTTCTCTCAATCGTTGCAATGTCGGTCAGCCCTACGGCGGCCTCGGTGACCTGCCTCACCCGGCTGCCTCTTCACTCCACGGCGAGCCTACCGGCCATCCCCCTGCCTATCCGTAGGCTCGGCGCTATAACACGTGATCGCCGAAGGGGAGGGCCTTTATTGCCCTGGTGGCCGACGCGAGCGGCGCGAGGTCGCGACTAGATAGGCGAAGACGCCGACCAAACCCAGCATGACCACCCAGGTGAGTGTCATGTGCAGCATCATTCCCATCATCCACATTCCCATGGTGGCGCTCTCGCCCATCATGCCTCCACCCATCATGCTTCCGCCCATGGTACCGCAACATCCCATCATCCCGCTCATGCCGAAGAAGCCGGCGAGCGCGATGAGGGTCCAGAGCACCGCGAGCGAGCTCAGGATCCAGAGCGTGATGCGAAATCCCCTCGTCATGCGAAACCTCCTTGCAACACAGGATGTCGATCCGAGCGCCAGCGCTCTGGGGAGCGGTCCACGTCCAGGCTACTTCCTTACCATCTTCTCGTGCATCGCGAGGAGCCGCTTGACCCGGTCCGCGTGGGTCCGTACTCGGGCCGAGAGCGCCTGACCCTTCAGGTTCGGCAGCTCAGCCAGGTCCTGCTTCACCGAGTCGGTGAGCGCAGCCCACTCCGGGGTGCCGGACATCTTCATGTTGCGCATGTCTCCGCCCATCCGGTCCATCATCTGCGACATCATCCCCTGGTGCATCGCCATCATTGACTGCATCTGTTGCGGTGACATCCGCATCATCGAGTCCATGTGGGCGCGCATATGGGGCATCATCTGCATCCCCTGCATGTTCATGTCGCCCATCCCCATGCCACCAGAGTCCATGCCCTCCATGCCCCTCCCGCCCGAGTCCATCTGGCCCATCATCCCGCCCGTGTCCCGGCTCCGCTCGGTCCGGTCGCCTCGTCCCCCGCAGCCCGCGAGCGCAAGGACGCCGACCAGCATGGCCCAATGTGACTGTCTCATATCACGCCTCCCTTATTGTGTGAGGTTTCGTAGTCCAGAGTACCGCGTCGTCCGATCCCTCGAGCCCGCGGCGGCGCCAGAGAAAATAGAGGGCCGGAATCACCACCAGCGTCAGAATCGTCGAGGTCACCATCCCGCCGATCATCGGCGCGGCGATCCGCTGCATCACCTCCGCCCCGGTGCCGTGGCTCCAGAGCGCCGGCAGCAGGCCGAGCATGATCGCCGCCACCGTCATGAGCTTGGGCCGCAGCCGATTCACGGCGCCATGCTCGATCGCCCCGACCAGCTCCCCGACGGTGGGCCGGCGTCCGTCCCGGGTGATGTCCTGCCAGGCGTGGTCCAGGTAGAGCAGCATGATCACGCCGGTCTCCGCGGCAACTCCCGCCAGCGCGATGAAACCGACCGCAACCGCGATCGATAGATTGTAGTCGAGCAGCCACATGGCCCAGACCCCACCCACCAGCGCAAACGGGAGCGAGAGCATGACGATGGCGGTCTCCGCCACCGTGCCGAAGGTGAGGTAGAGCAGCAGCGCGATGACTGCCAGCGTGAGCGGCACCACGACCTGAAGCCGCGCCTTTACCCGCTCCAGCGCCTCGTACTGGCCGCTCCACTCCAGCCGGTATCCGGCCGGGATGTCCACCGCTCGCGCCACCTCCTCCTTGGCCTCGGCCACGTACCCCCCGACGTCTCGCCCCCGCACATCGATGGAGACGAGATCGTTCAGGTAGCCGTTCTCGCTCCGGATCATCGGCGCCCCCGGCGCGAAGCCGATGTCGGCCACCTGGGCGAGCGGGATCTGCATCCCCTCGCCGCCGCTCACCAGCAGCCGGCCGATGGCCTCGGGACTGTCCCGGAACTCGCGGGCGTAGCGGACCTGGACCGGGAAGCGCTCGCGACCCTCCACCGTGGTCGTGACCAGATCCCCACCCAGCGCCATCGCGAGCACCTCCTGCACGTCGCCGGTGGTGAGCCCATAGCGGGCCAGAGCCTCCGGCCTCGGCCTGATGTCCAGGTACCGCCCGCCGAAGGAGCGCTCGGCGTAGATGCTGGCCGTCCCGGGCACGCTCGCGAGCGCCTTCTCGATGTCCCCGCCGATGCGCTGGATGGTCTCCAGGTCGGGCCCATAGATCTTGACGCCGAGCGTGGTCCGGATCCCAGTCGAGAGCATGTCGGTCCGGTTCTTGATCGGCATCGTCCAGCTGTTCACCGCCCCGGTGATCCGAAGCGACCGGTCCATCTCGGCGATGAGCTGGTCCTGCGTCATGCCCCTCCGCCACTCGGACTCGGGCTTGAGGTTGACCGTGGTCTCCACCATCGAGACCGGCGCCCAGTCGGTGGCGGTGTTGGCCCGGCC
>JALYPB010000421.1 GCA_030856585.1 Gemmatimonadota bacterium
GGAGCTGATGACGGTGATGACCTCCGGTATGGCCCACATCTCCGGATCGATCATGGTGGCCTATATCGCTTTCGGGATCGAGGCCCGACACCTGCTGACGGCCGTCATTATGACGGCGCCGGGTACGATCATGATGGCCAAACTCTTCGAGCCCGAGACCGAAGTGCCGGAGACGTACGGAAAGGTCAAGCTGGAGATGCCCAAGCAGGACGTGAACCTGCTCGACGCCGCGGCGCGTGGCACCAGCGAGGGGCTGAGCCTGATGCTCAACGTGATCGCCATGCTGGTCTCCTTCGTTGCGCTTGTCGCGCTCCTGAACGGCGGTTTTGCGGCCGTTCACCGATTGGCCGACTGGTTCCCGGCCAATCTTCAGACCGTGCTCGGCTGGATCTTCCAGCCGATCGCCTGGCTCATGGGCGTGCCCTCGCAGGACAGTGGCACCATCGGGAGCCTCCTGGGCACCCGGATGGTGTTGAACGAGTTCATCGCCTTCGCCGAGCTTGGGCCAATGAAGGCGCAGCTGGATCCGCGGTCATTCACCATCGCCTCGTTTGCCCTGGCCGGGTTCGCCAACTTCAGCTCGGTAGGCATTCAGCTCGGCGGGATCGGCGCTCTGGTGCCCGAGCGGAAACGCGACCTCGCCCGGCTCGGCATTCGCGCGATGCTCGCCGGAACGCTGGCGAATTTTCTGTCTGCCACTATCGCGGGGATTCTGCTGTGAAGGCGGGAAAGCGGGAAAGCGGGGGAGCGGGGAAGGGAAGGACAGAGGGCCAGGAACTCACCCAAAAAGCCGTTGACGCCATCAGAGGGAAAATAGGTGATCGACGGCCCACGATCGCGGTGGTGCTCGGCTCAGGCCTCGGATTCTTCACCCAGCGGATTCAGGATTCGGCCACCATTCCCTATCGTGACATCCCCGGATTTCCCGAGCCCACGGTGATCGGCCACGGCGGAGAGCTGGTTGCGGGCAGGCTCGGCGGGAAAGAGATCATCGCCCAGAGCGGCCGGTTCCATCTCTATGAAGGGCACGACGCCGAAATCGCCGCCCTGCCGGTGCGCACCTTTGCGGCGCTCGGGGTGAAGACCATCCTGCTGACCAATGCCGCCGGCGGGATCCGCCGAACCTTCGCGCAGGGAACGGTGATGCTGATCGCCGATCATATCAACCTGACATTCCGGAGCCCGTTGCTCGGGCCGGTGCTCCCCGGCGAGGAGCGGTTTCCCGACATGTCGGACCCCTATGATTCATCGCTTCGAGTTCTGGCCCGGGATGTGGCGCGCGAGAAGAGGGTGGGACTGGACGAGGGTGTCTACGTCCAGCTGCTGGGGCCGAGCTTTGAGACGCCGGCCGAGATCAGAATGCTGGACCGGCTTGGCGCTGATGCGGTTGGGATGTCTACCGTGGTCGAGGTGATCGCCGCGCGGGCCCGGGGGCTTCGCTGTCTCGGCTTCTCGGTGGTGACCAATCTCGCATCCGGCATCTCACCTTCGAAACTGAATCATGAGGAGGTGATGGAAACGGCCGGCCGGGTGACGGGTGATCTTGGAGCCCTGATCGAGGGGATCATCGAGCGGCTGTAGGCGCGGGAACCGTGTGGTTGAGTGGGCCGAAGCCGGCCCCCAAATTCGGGGCGGCCGCAATGGCGCGGTGCACGAAGTCGAGGGCGGCTGCAACGGCGTCCTCGAGCGGGCGGCCGAGGGCCAGACCTGCGGTAATGGCGGCGGAGAGAGTGCAGCCGGTTCCGTGGGTGGATGTGGTCTCGATTCGCGGATGGCTGAAGCGACGAATGCCCGAGGCCGTGGCCAGGATGTCCACGATCTGTCCGCTCGACAGATGCCCACCCTTGAGCAATACCGCGCCGGCTCCGAACCGCAGCAAAGTCACGGCGGCCCGCTCCATCGTGGCAACGTCGTGAACCACGCGCCCGGTGAGGATGGCTGCCTCGTCCGTATTCGGCGTCACGAGCGCGGCGAGGGGAAGCAAGTCGTCCCGAATGACTTCTTCCGCCTCGGCCGTAAGCAGACGGGCACCGGAAGTGGACACCATGACCGGGTCCACGACCAGTGGAGCCCAGCCATTTTCCCGGATGGCGCGTGCAACGCGGCGAACTACGCCTGCTTCCGCCAGCATGCCGGTCTTGAGCGCGGCGGGGGGCAGGTCCTCGGCCAGCGCCGTTAGCTGCGCGGCGATCATCGAGTCGGGTACGGTCTCGACCGCACGCACCCCAAGTGTATTCTGTGCCGTGAGCGCAACGACGACGGACGTACCGAAGACGCCGAACTGCTGGAAGGTCTTGAGGTCGGCCTGAATGCCGGCCCCACCGCCGGAGTCCGACCCGGCAATCGTGAGCGCGATCTTCATCGGGTGAGTATCTGCATGAGCAGCTCCCTTCAGACGCTGATCCGGGATCTCCGCCGCCGCCGTGGCCGGGAGCGGCGTGGGCTGGCCCTGGCCGAAGGGGTTCGTCTCGTCGAGGAAGCGCTCGCCTCGGCGATAACCATCCGCGGCGCCGCTGTATCGCCGGCGCTGGAAGCTACCATCCGGGGAAAGGCACTGAAAGCGGCGTTGCTGGATAAGGGAACCCTGGTCGAGGCGGTGAGCGAGCAGGAGCTCGAGGAGCTGGCCGATACCGAGCACCCCCAGGGCATTGTGGCGGTGGTCGAGCCGAAGGAATGGACCCTGGCGGACATCCGGCTGCTTCCCGGCGTTACCGCGCTGGTGTTGGACGGGGTGCAGGACCCTGGCAACGTCGGCACGATGCTGCGCACCGCGCTGGGGCTGGGGGCCGCCGGTCTGATCGCGCTCAAGGGAACCGCCGATCTCACCAACCCCAAGGTCCTCCGGGGCGGCTTGGGGGCGAGCTTCCGCCTGCCGGCGGTCCCCGCGGCACCCGAGGACCTGGTGGCGTGGGCCCGCCTCCAGCGGGCGCAGCTCTGGGTTGCCGACGCGGCCGGCGAGAGCCCCGGCAGATTGCCCCAACGCACAGCACAGCGCCCACCGATCCTGCTCGTGGTTGGGAACGAGGGGGCGGGGGTCAGCCCGGTCATGGACGCGGCCGCCGATCGGCGGATCGGCATCACGCTGGCTCCCGGTGCCGAATCGCTCAATGTGGCGGTTGCCGCCGGCATTCTCCTGCACGAGGTGACGCGTGTCGATTGATCTGCTCCATCTAGGTCCCTTCGGGATTCCTTTCGCGGCATTGTTGGGAGCCCTCATCGGCAGCTTCCTGAACGTCTGCATCCTGCGATGGGGGGCGGAGCCCAAGGAGTCGATCGTCAGGCCAGCGTCGCACTGCCCGCGCTGCGGCAGGGGGCTCGTCTGGTATGAGAACATTCCCGTGGTGTCCTGGCTCGTGCTCCGGGCTCGCTGCCGCGGATGCGGTGAGCCGATCTCCATGATGTACCCGCTGATCGAGCTCGCTACCGCTGGCATCTGGGCCTATATGGCATGGCGCCACGGTATCACTATCGAGGCGCTGCGGGGCGCTGTTTTCGGTACGATTCTGCTGGGCATCGCCATGACCGACGCCCGCCAGTACATCATTCCCGACGAGTTCAGCTGGGGTGGGCTCGTTATCGGCCTGCTATTCAGCCTGGCCGGAGGCCTCCATGGCTTCGGAACCGCACTCCTCGGCGCCGCCGTCGGGTTCGGCCTTCTCTGGCTCGTCGGTACGGTGGGAACCTGGGTGTTCAAGGAGGACGCCATGGGAGGCGGTGATATCAAGATGATGGCGATGGTGGGGGCCTTCGTCGGATGGCAGGGAGTGCTGCTGACCATCTTCCTCGGGGCGCTAGCTGGCAGTCTCGTCTTCGTGCCGCTCCTCCTCCTCGGGAATAAAAAACTTGTGCCATTCGGGATCTTCCTCGCGATCGGCGCGGCCATCGCCTATGAGGCCGGGCCCGCCATCTACAGCTGGTACGCCCAATATCTCGCCGGCGCATGAACCCGCGGTGCGGGAGAGCGGCTGTGCCACGCCAGCGCCGGGCGCTGCTCGGGGCGACGGCTCTCGTGCTTCTGGCCGCGCTTCTCCTGTCCTGTCGTGGCTCCGCCCCGCCGGCCTCACGAGCCGGTCTCCTGCAGCATCTGGTGGACAGCCTCCGGGCGCCGGTGGAGCAGGCCACCGGGCTGAACTTCAAGGCGAGCCCCAAGGTGGCCATCCGGTCTCGCGCGCAGGTGCGGGCCTATCTCATCCGCAAGCTGGACGAGCAGCTGCCGCCCACCAAGCTGAGGGGCCTGGAGACGACCTACAGGCTGTTCGGGCTGCTGCCCGATACGCTCAAGCTCCGCTCGCTGCTGGTGGATCTCTACAGCGAGCAGGTCGCCGGGTATTATGACCCCGACTCGGCCACCCTGTTCGCAGTCGCCGATGCAGACCCGGTGCAGCTGCGCCTGGTGCTGGCCCATGAGATGATCCATGCGCTACAGGGGCAGTACATCCCGCTCGACTCCATTCTGCACGATACCTCCAACAACGACCGGTTGACCGCGGCACAGGCGGTACTGGAAGGCCAGGCCACCCTCGCCTCCATCGAGGTCCTGTCGCCAGGGCAGAACGTGGGCGACAATCCCGAGTTCTGGGATCTCTACCGGGAGCAGGTCCGGGAGCAGCAGTCGTCCATGCCGGTCTTTGCCAAGGCGCCGCTGGTGGTCCGTGAGTCCCTGATCTTTCCCTACCTCGCGGGCGCGGAGTTCATGCACCGGTGGAAGACTTCGCCGCTGCGAGACACCGTGCCGTACGGTCCCCGGATGCCGGTCTCCACCGAGCAGATCCTGTTTCCCGACCGATACCTCAGAGGCGATCTGCCCCTGGCACTGACACTGCCGCCGAGCTCCGAGGTCATCCATGAGGACGTGCTGGGCGAGAGCGAGATGCGCGTGCTCATGGCCCGGCTGTCCGGGGCTCGCGAGGTGCGGCCCGGAGGTCCGATTGGATGGGGCGGAGATCGCTACCGGATATTCTCGACGCCGTCGGGCCCGGCGCTTGTGTGGTATGTGGTGTGGGACGACACCCGGTCGGCTGATCGCTTCACCTGGGGCTACGGCGGGAAGCTGAGAACGACCTCGCGCGAAGGCTATCGGACCGTGCTCGAGAGCTTCGAGCTGAATAAGAGGCCGGCGATGCGCTACGTGCTCGCACCCACGGAATGGGCGGGCTGGGGCAACGTGCCGGAGGTGTCGCTGGCAAAGTAATGTTGGCCGCGAAACCCACATGCCGGCCTTTGGCGAGCCAATGGTGATCAGAGCAGCTGGGTCACGCTGTAGATGATCAGGCCTACCAAACCACCAACCAGCGTGCCGTTGATGCGCACGTACTGCAGATCCCTCCCGACGAGCAGCTCGATGCGGCGGGAGGTCTCTTCCGGGTTCCAGGCACTCACGGTCTGCGAAATCAGCTGACCCACTTCGTGGCGGTGCTGCTCGACCACGCTGAGCACGGCCCCGATCACCCAGCCGTCCACTTTCTCGAGCAGGGCGTCGTCCTCCAGAGCGGCAGTGGCCAGGGCCGAGAGGCCGCGTGCAACGGCGTCCATGGCGCCGCCTTCACCGGGCGTGTTCGTGCGCCCGAGCGCCTCCTTTACTTCGCCCCACAGCGATGCAGCCAGCCGGCCACTGGTCTCGGGATCCAGGATCTGCTGCTTGATCGCCTCCGCCCGGGCGATCACCTCGGGGGATTCTTGCAGCTGCACCATCCACTCTGACAGCAGCTCGTCGAATTGATGCCGGAGGGGATGATCGGTATCGGCGCCGACCTCAAACAGTGTCCGCTCGATCCCTCCCAGGACCTTTCGGTGGATCCGGTCGTCCACCATTTCCGGTACCCACCAGGGACTCTCTTCCCGGATGCGGTCGCGGATCAGGATCTCATTTTCGGCTACCAGGCGGGTCAGGCCATGGATGACCCGGTCGAGCAGCTGCTGATGGCGGTTATCCACGGTGAGCAGCTCCAGGCCCTTCGATAACACCGGCGCGATCGGCATCCGGCGGAGCGGCTCCATCACGCTCCGGTCGAGGAGGGCGTGGACGTCCTCGTCGTGAATGACCGTGCCCGCGCTCGTGAGCACCGTGGCCACGTGCTGGGCCGCTCTTCGCGCATTCTCCGGCTCGGCGAGCCACTCGGCCGCGCGACGGCTGATTCCGGCTGCTCGAAGCTTTTCCGAAAGGACGTCGGGTGACAGGAAGTTGTTCTGGACGAAATTTCCCAGACTCTGCCCGATCCGGTCCTTCCGACTGGGAATGATGGCGGTGTGGGGGATCGGGAGATTGAGCGGGTGACGGAAGAGCGCCGTGATCGCAAACCAGTCCGCGATTCCCCCCACCAGGGAGGCTTCCGCGGTGGCCCGGATGTAGCCTACCCAGGCGTACTGTGGCTCAAGAACGCTGGTCGCCACAAACACCGCACCCATGAGCACGAGAAGGCCGGTGGCCCGCCGCTTCATGCGGTCGAGGTTGCGCTGTCGTTCCTCGGCGTTGCTGATGTCCTGCATGCTGAGAAGGTTAAGGGGGAGGGCGGTAGGGCGGTAAGGCGGACGGGTAGACGGGCGGACGGATGGACGGGCGGACCGATGAACGGTGGCGGCCGAGTCAGCCCGACTCCGGACCAGCGAGCGAAGAATAGAGGCCCCAGGTCACCTTTCCCACCCGGTCCCTGAGTTCGTGCACAGCGCGAAAGGACTCGTCATCGAGAATTCCACGATCCCTGCTGAAACGAAGGAGATACGAGACTTCTGACAGCGAGCCTCTTGCGATGTCGAGGTACCGCCTGAACTCGCGAGGTCCTCGCTTTGCTGCGCCTTCGGCAATGTTCGTGGGAACTGACAGTGCAGCTCGGCGAATCTGGGCCGTAAGTTGGTATCTCTCGCAAACGGGCCACTTATCACTAATTGCATAGACCTGCAGAGCTAGCTCATGGGCCAGCTTCCAAGCA
>JALYPB010000458.1 GCA_030856585.1 Gemmatimonadota bacterium
CGGTTACCCAGGGGATTCTGTCAGCGTTGGCTTCGACTCGCTCGGCCCCGAACCGGAAAATGCCGCAATTGAAGAGGTTCACCCGGCCAAGCTCCTCCTTCGCGAGTTTGGGACCGTACTTATTGCGCTATATCCATGAGGCACTTGGTTTGACCATCGTTACACCGCACGATCTCCACTCGGGCCGTGGGGACGCCATTCAGTGGCTGAGAGGCGCCGTACCCCAGCGCGGTCAGTCTTCGGGCGTCGGCCTGGTTGCTCAGCAATGCCTTAATGGTGGCGGCCCGATTCTCGGACAGCACCTGATCGGCGGGCGAATCCACATGAGCGTTGATTTCAAACCTGGCGGCCGGCATATCTGTCATGGCCTTTCTCAGCTCACCGCCCAGCCGCTGTACCAGGTCCCGAGCCGATGGCTCGAGCACCGAGGTGCCGGGGGTAAACCGCAGCTCCACCAGCACGGCGTGGCCCGACGAGATGGCAAGTGCCAGGTTGTCTGCGCTCCCTCCACCCCGTTGCGGTGCCAGCATCAACCGCTGACCGACCCCGCCAATACCCAGACGAGCAGTGTTGGTCACTTCCGCGGTCGTGGAGGCTACCAGCCTCTGGCCGGTCTGGAACGTCGTATCTACTACCTGGGTGGCGGCCGCCGTGAGGTTCTGAGCCGTCTCGGCCTTCACTTCTGCGGCTTTCTGCTTGATGTGGCTGCCAAGCTTCTTGAAGAAGCCGCCGCCACCCTTCTTCGGCTGCGCCTCGACCGGCTGAGCCGCAACCGGAGCGGGGGCAGGAGGCTGAGCAGCCACCACGGGTGGAGCACTCGGGGGCGCCTGCGGTGGGACGTAGGCCTGCGCCGGCGGGGCAGAAGCCTGACCCGGTGGCGCGTAGCCCTGGGCCGGGGGGGCAGAAGCCGGGGCGGGCGGTGCGTAGCCCTGGGCCGCGGGGGCAGAGGCCTGGGCGGGCGGTGCGTAGCCCTGGGCTGCAGGGTTGTAGTCCGCGGCCGGCGTGTATGGCTGAGCGGGGACGGTTGCAGGAGCAGCGGGTTGAGGCCCAGCAGGGGGGGGCGAAGCAGCGGCTACACCGCCGGTATTCGCGGCAGGTTGCGTCACAACCGAGAGCAGCGTGGTTCCGCTGTAGGGCATGCCCTTGATTGTGGCCGTCACCTGGGTGCTTACTGTACCCACGCCGGGTTTCGCGCAGAGCTCGAATTCTCCCGACGCGGTGCTCCGCCACTCGAAGTCGGTCCCGTTCGAGGTCAGGTAGTCGTACGAGCCCCACTGGAGCGGCGTGCCGTTTTCGAGGGTGAGCTGCCGATTGAGCTCATCCTTGACGTCGGCCCAGATCCGGGCGCAACTCCCGGCCGAAATAGAATCGGGGATCGCTTTGACCTCGACCTTTACCTGCTGCTGCGCCCCCGCCGCGGACGCTGCGAGCGAAATTAGCACCCCGGCAGTTGCGCCAAGGTTTGTTTTCTGTCCGGGCATACCATGCCTCCCACACTTATCGAGGGGTTACTTACCTTCGGAAACGATGATCCGGGGGTTCTTGTCTGCCTTGCCATCAGACACGGTAAGTTGGTCCGCCGGCACGCCTCGGGCGGACAAGGCCGCGAGAACCGCAGCACCCCGCTTCTGCGACAACTGTTTGTTCTGCCCTTTCCCACCCTGCTCTTCCACCCGGGCTTCGATCTTGTAGCGCTTGCCCGTGGACTGAATGGCGCTTGCGAGCTCGCGCATCACCATACCGAACACGGGCTCACTACCCGGCTGCAAGGCATCGCTGGCCGGCAACCAGGGAAGGTTTCGCACCAGAATCTTTCCCTTCTCCCGGCTGAGCCCCGGGGCACCGCTCGCCGCTTCGGGAGCCGCTGCTGCACCAGCGGGAGACGGGCCCGACATGCCGGCCATCATCGCGCGGAGCTGGGCGGTATCCATCCCCATCTTGCTGTACTGCTCCTGCATCTGCTTCATCTGCTCGGGCGACATGGCCATCCCCGGCATCCCGGTGGAAGGCTGCCCTGGCAAAGTCGGAGCGGAGGCACCGGCGAGCGCCCCGACTCCTGCCGCACCGACGCCGGCCCCGGGGC
>JALYPB010000491.1 GCA_030856585.1 Gemmatimonadota bacterium
CGCGGGCGTCGCTGCTATCCAGATCTCCGCGCCACCGAAATCGGTGAAGGCGGGCGATTCGTTTGTTCTTACGGCGACACCGGTGGACTACCGGGGCGGATTTATCCTGGGCCAGACGGTGCAATGGAGCACCAGTGATGTAGGCGTGGCTGTCATCACGGCGAGCGGCTGGGTGGCCACACTGGGCCGGGGACCGGTGGTGCTGAAAGCCAGCTGCCAGGGAGCCAGCGCTTCGGTCAGCATAGACGTCGGGGAAGCAGCACCGACGACGAAGCGCCCGAGACCACCCTTACCCAATGCCCGGACGCGTGAGCCCGCGGTGGAGGAACGTCCTCCGGCCAGGCGCCGGCGCTCGGGCCGCACTCGTGTGCGGCGGCTCCTCGTCGCATCCGTTGGGGTCCTCCTCGTGACACCGGTGCTGTGGGTCTACGGCGGCTTGCGGGACGTTGTGCCCCGGGTCTCGGGGTCGAACCGGTCGGCGCGTTCCATCGACACCACGACTTTCCAGACGGCCTCGGCCGAACCCGTGGCCGGAGGTGCACCCGCTTCGGTTACCATCGAGCGGAATCCGCGCCGGATGCTTCCCGGCGATTCGACGAGGCTGCCCGCCGAGGTCCGGGATCTGGCTGGACGGCCGGTGCCTGGTGCCGGTGTACGCTGGTCCTCAACTAATCCGGGCGTTGCGCGGGTAGACTCGGCAACTGGTTGGGTACACGCCGTCAGTTCCGGCCGCACACGTATAGTGGCGGCCAGCGGCGAGCGGCGGGCCAGCGTGGCCATCGCGGTGCGCTCTACAGGTGAGCCGCCGCCCGAGGCCGCATCCGGCCCAATCTCTTCCGACTCCTCACTCCGTGTCGGGGACACCCTCCTGCAGTCCGCGTCCGTCGTCGACGAGGTCCCCAGCGACACGCTCGACGCTCAGGCCTATCGATCAGAGCCCGCCCTGTCCGAGCCATATGAAACGGCCACCCTCGGGGACACGGAAGCGGCTCCTGTTGAGCCTGCGGCCTTGCCTGGCGATGGTGGTCTCGATGGCCAACGGCTCGAGGCCGCGATTCTGCGGGGAGTGCACCAGTGTTACGCCGCCCTCCGGTCCAAGGACGTCGCTCGTGTGACTGAGCTCTACCGGCCGGCCAGAAAATCGGACCAGGACAAGCTGAACAAGCTGACCCGCATTCTCGAGACCGAGGAGTGGTCCGCCGTCGTTGGTGAGCGGGTGGATAGCCCCAGAAAGCCGGGCACGGAGTCGACGGCGAGGGAGTTCAACTTCCAACTGGTGTGGAAAGATGCATTTGGCGGGCGTCTGACGAGCCGACCGGTCTTCCGCGCCGAGTTCGTCAGAACCGGAGATGAGTGGGAGATCTCCAGCTGCCGGATTGTAGGGTCGCCCAAGCTTTAGTCATTGCGAGGGCGCGGAGCGCCCGAAGCAATCCAGCGGACCCACGGGATTGCTTCGGCGGCTGCGCCACCTCGCAATGACTCACCGCTGCGATCTCAGTCCCGGAGCCCAAGCGCCAACCCCAGCCGGATGACGATGTTCGACCCGGTGCGGGATTGGACTGGTTCCGCGGCGCCTGTTGATTTGGTGGTCAGGGTACCCCTCCCCAACCGGTTGTAGCCGAAGGTCGCTCCCACGTCGAGGTTTAGTCGCGAGGTCAGGCGGGTGAGGAGCCCTCCTCCCCCGTTCAGCTGTATGTAGGTCGAGGACAGTGACAGGTCCCCTTGGGAAAACCCGACCTTCAGCACCGAGAACCGGGCCGCCAGGTAGGGTGCCACCACGTTGCTCCCGGCATGAATCCGGTAGCGCGGCTCGACGAACCCGCCGTAGAGCCGCACGTTCTCCGTGCGATCTTCGAGCTCGTGAATGGTGAATTGGAAGCCCGCGCCCACTGATAATGCCCCAGGCGTGTAGCGGATCTGCGCTTCGCCGCCGATCCCATCCTGCAAGCCCATGAACACACCCCTGAACACCCCGATCACCAGCCCCGACGCCTGGAGCGAGAACGGCTGCGCCGATTGCGCCTCGAGATCGCCGCTGAGCGTTCCGAGCATGCCCAAGGCAATCAGCCAGTGGCAGGCAATTCCGGCGTGCCGGCCGGTCACAGGGAGGAGAAGTTGGTCATACGCTTGCAGTATCCTATGCCCGGCTCCGGTGTCAAGCAGCCCGCGGCGGCGCCGGGGCAGTGGTGAAACGGACCGCCCCTCGATTCATCCCCCGGGCAACCGGCTCCGGACGAGCGGTGTGGACATCGATCATCCCGGTCCGCTCGTGGAGCACCAGTTGGACCGTTGCCGTGCCCGACTTATCTCCATGGTAGGGGGTGATCGAAAGGACAAGGCGGCGCCGATTAAAGGTCCCCCGCACCTCATAGACGACCTGGCTGGAACCCGACAGATACCCATCGGTCCAGCCCAGAGCAATGAAGTTATCCAGAGCGGGGTTTAAAGGAATGAACCGACTGCCCGGATGGCTCCCCGAGCCATCGGTAGACGGTGCCCTCCCAAAGGTCACGAACCCGTCGGAGGACAGCTCGAGCCGGGTGTACCGTACGCCGAACAGCTCGAACTCGAAGCCTAGTGGCAACGGTCCGGTCGTCTGGCCCTCACCCAGGTCTACAACGTTTACGGCCGGGTCGGGTTCGGGGGCAAACGGGATGGACGTGGCCGTGGCGCTATTGCCCATGCTTCGGGGGGTGCCGGTTGGGCGCCAGGCAGCGGGCTGCGGCTGTGATGCCTGGCGCGCGTTGACCAGGACCAGGGCGGCGAGGGAGCTTTCGAAGAGCAATCGGTTCCGGCTTGACATACAGACTCCTGGCTGGAATGTCCGGCGATTCGTGACCGGGATACTGCGTTTCGGGCATCAAGCGGACGTCAAGTGACCGTTATTGACAACCAGCACTGCCAGCGGGACCTTCGCTCATGATTCTCTGCCGCAGCCTGGGGCCGGTCGAGCTGAGCGTGGACGGGGGGCCTGCCCCGCCCGAGCTGCTCTGGCGAAAACATCTTGCCCTGCTGGTCTATCTGGCGCGCTCACCCCGTCGGGGACGCAGTCGTGAGCACCTGATCGGGCTGCTCTGGGGCGACCGGACCGAGGCCGCCGCCCGGCACTCACTGAGCGAGGCGCTGCGGGCCATCCGCCATCACGCGGGCGAGGGGTCGGTGGAGGCGTCGGTGGGGCAGGTCCGGCTGGGCCCCGCGTCGGTCCAGCTGGACGTGGACCGGCTGGAGGAGCTGGCGGCAGCGGAAGACTGGACCGCCGCCGCTGAGCTGGTATCGGGTGAGTTTCTCGAGGGATTCGGACTGGCTGAAGCCACGGAGTTCGAGAACTGGCTCGCCGCGGAGCGTGAGATCTGGGGCCGGCGGGGGGTCGAGGTACTGGTGAGCTCCGCTGAAGCCCACGCGCTGGTGGGAAAGGTCGAGGAGGCGTGCGGGTTTGCGGGCCGCGCTCTTGGCCTCCGGCCGACGTCGGAAGCGGCTGTTCGGTGCGCCCTCCGCTGCCGCTCCCTGGCCGGCGACCGGTCCGGGGCCCTCGAGCTCTTCGAGCGCTTCCAGACCCGGCTTGCGGAGGAGGTAGGAGCTGAGCCCAGTCAGGAGACCCGGTTGCTGGTGGAGCGGGTGCGACGCCAGCGCGCCCCTGCCGAGGCTCCCGGTGCGCAGGACGACAACCTGCTGGCGGTTCGTCCGCCGCTCGAGGGCCGAGGACAGGAGCTTCAGCGCCTGATCGAGGCGGCTGCGGGCGCAGCTCGCGCGCGGCGCGCGGCTCTACTCGTTATCGAGGCCGACGCAGGCATGGGGAAGACCCGGCTGCTCGACGAGCTCCTGGCCCGGTTGCGGCTCGACGGGACCTCGGTGGCCACCGCCCGGGCGGTCGAGGCGGACCGGTCGGAGCCATGGAGCGGCGTGCTCGCCCTCGCGCGAGGCGGCCTGCTGGACGCCCCCGGCCTCGGTGCGGCGCCCTCCGCGGCACTCGCCGCCTTTGCCGGGGTGCTGCCCGAATGGGCGGAGAAGTTCAGCGGGGCGACATCGCTGGCGGCGCCGCAGACTCTGGGCCGGGCGTTGGCAGAAACGGTTCGCGCAGCACTGGAAGAACAGCCGGTCACGATTGCAGTGGACGACGCGCAGTGGCTGGACCAGGACTCAGCCCTCTCGCTCGGTGTCATGCTCCGGGACCTCGCGGCCACGTCCCTGACGCTCGTTTTGACGATCGCGCCGTACCCGCCGCGACCAGAGCTGGACGAGCTCCGGGTCCAGATTGGCAGCGAGCTCGGAGGGCAGACGCTCCGGCTCCGGGTTCTGGACCGGGCGGGGATACGCCACCTGGCCGAGCGAATGCTCCCGGGTTACGACCCGGTTGCGATCGACCGCGTGGTGCGGCGGGTCGCCACCGATTCCGCCGGCTTGCCGCTGCTCGCGGTCGAGCTGCTGCGTGCCGTGGCGCTCGGCCTCGATCTCGGGACTATCTCGGCAACGTGGCCGGAGCCGTATCGGACATTGGATCAGAGCCTGCCCGGCCACCTGCCCGATGCCGTGGTGGCGGCCATCCGCATCGGCGTCCGGCGGCTGAGCCCTCCGGCCCAGCGGGTGCTCGCGGCCACTGCTGTGCTGGGGGACCTGGTGCCGCCGAGCCTCCTGGAGCGCGCCCTCTCTCTGGAGGCGGAAGAGGTGGGCCGGGCACTGGACGAGCTGGAGTGGCAGCGCTGGGTGGTGTCAGAGCCGCGCGGTTACTCGTTCGTCGCCCGGATCGTGCGACAGGTGGTGGGGCGTGATATCGTCACGCCGGGTCAGCGGCGGCGGGTGCTGGAGGCAGTGGACCGGGAATCGGCTTCTCCTGGGGATGCTGCCCCATCCCGACGTAGACTACCTCGGTAGCCGATGGTGTTAATCCGCGTCGCCGGCTGGCTGAAGGCTTGAGCTTCGGGATGCACGAGCACATCACCCTCTTGTCCCCGGACGGGGATGGTTCGAAGGCGCCGGCCAGCTCGTCGGCATTCCCTACCGATCTGATCGTCCAGTCTGCCGCGCGGCTCCGTACACTGGCCCTCCTGTACGCCTTCGTGTTCTTCATGGCTGGCATCTTCCCGATGCTGCTGACTCCCGGCGATCGGGCGCAGCTCTTGGGAAGCTTTGCGCAGTGGGGCCCCAGCGTGATCTCGATCGTGGTGGCATTGCTCGTTGCCGCCGTGATCAAGAGCGCCCGGGTTCCACTTTCGGTCGTAACCAACATCGGCCTCTTGTTCGAGGTTGCCGGGAGCTACGGCATCGCCGCGGCAGAGTTCGCCG
>JALYPB010000492.1 GCA_030856585.1 Gemmatimonadota bacterium
TCATCCACCTCACGCTGGTGCCTTACATCGCGGCCGCGGGAGAGCTCAAGACCAAGCCTACCCAGCATTCCGTTCGCGATCTGATGCAGATCGGAATTCAGCCTGACATCCTGATCTGCCGGAGCGAGCAGCCCCTGGCTCCCGAGATCAAGCGCAAGATCGCCCTGTTCTGCAACGTGGATTTCGGCTGCGTCATCGAGAGCCCGGACGTGAAGTCGATCTACGAGATACCGGTGCGGTTCTTCGAGCAGGGTCTGGACCGGGAAGTCTGCCAGCGTCTCCGCCTGGAGACCAAGGAGCCCGACCTCCAGCCCTGGCGAATCATGACCGAGCGGATCCTCCATCCTACTCACCGGGTGAAGATCGCGGTGGTCGGCAAGTACACCGACCTGCACGACGCCTACAAGTCGGTGCAGGAGGCCCTGATCCACGGGGGCATTCCGAGCGAGGCCAAGGTCGAGATCGAGTGGCTCGCCAGCGATCAGTTCACCGACCAGGCTGCGGTCAAGCGCCTCCTCGGCGGCTGCGACGGGCTGCTCATCCCCGGCGGATTCGGCGAGCGGGGCATCGGCGGGATGGTCGAGGCGGTTCGGTGGGCCAGAGAGAATGATCTCCCGTTCTTCGGCATCTGCCTCGGTCTCCAGGTGGCCATCATCGAGTTCGCCCGCAATGTCTGCCGCCTTCCCGACACCAACAGCACCGAGTTCGAGCCCAACTGCGAGACGCCGGTGATCTCGCTCCTGCAATCGCAGCGCGAAGTGTCCGACATGGGCGGAACGATGCGGCTCGGGGCCTACACCGCCCGGCTTCGGCCCGGCTCTCGTGTGGCCCAGGCCTACGGTACGGGCGAGATCAGCGAGCGTCACCGCCACCGGTGGGAAGTCAGCAATGCGTACCGGGACGTTTTGGCGGAGTACGGGCTTCGGCTGTCGGGTCAGTCGCCCGATGGAGGTTTGGTCGAGGTCATCGAGCTGCCGGATCACGCCTGGTTTATCGGCTGTCAGTTCCATCCCGAGCTGAAGTCGAGACCCAATCGCCCACACCCTCTTTTCGCCGGGTTCATCGCCGCGGCGATGCGTCGCCGTGCCGCCGCCCCGGCCCGGGCCGCAGCCGAGGAGCTGGCCGAGAGCTCGCGCTGATGGGCTGGTCCTTCGGGCGCACCCCGTTCCTCATCGCCGGGCCCTGTGTCATCGAGCCCGGCGACGTGTTGCCCAAGGTGGCTGACGCCCTGGCGCGTATTGAGCGGGATCTCGGCATCCCGGTACTGCTCAAGGCCAGCTTCGACAAGGCGAACCGGTCCCGTCTCATGGCCAACCGTGGACCCGGACTCGACGACGGCCTCCGCGCGCTGGAGCGGGCCAGAGCCTCCAGCGGACTTCCGATCCTTACCGACATTCACGAGGCGCAGCAGGCCGCGGCCGTGGCCCAGGTGGCCGATGTGCTCCAGATCCCAGCATTTCTCTGCCGGCAAACGGATCTCCTGGTGGCAGCCGGGCGCACCGGGAAGCCGGTCAATATCAAGAAGGGGCAGTGGATGCATGCTGACGGCATGCGGGGGGCGGTGGAGAAGGTACGGAGCGCGGGTGCGTCAGAAGTGGCTGTCACCGAGCGAGGGACCTTCTTCGGATACGGTGATCTGGTGGTGGACATGCGGAACTTTGTTCGCCTCCGCCAGGCCACCGGCGCCCCCGTCATCTTCGACGCCACCCACGCCGTGCAGCAGCCAGGTCGGGGTGAGGACGGCGCCAGCGGTGGGCAGCGGGAGTTCATCCCGCCCCTGCTTGCCGCTGCCGCCGCCGCGGGAGCGGACGGATTCTTCCTCGAGACCCATCCCGATCCGGCCCGGGCACTGAGCGACGCGGCCACCCAGTGGCCACTCGATCACTTGGCCGACCTGGTCGGTCAGACGCTCGATATCTGGGGCCGAGCCCGGGTATGAATACGCTCAGCGCCGCTGCCGCTCGCCGCGTGCGTCTCATCGGACTCGACGTGGATGGCGTGCTGACCGACAACGGAGTCTTTATCGGCCCGATCGCCGGTCAGCGAGTGGAGCTCAAGCGTTTCGATATCCAGGACGGACTTGGCCTGATACTCCTTCGCACCGCCGGGCTCCCGGTCGTCTGGCTGAGCGGCAGAAGCTCGGAGGCCACGGCGCTGCGAGCTGCCGAGCTTCGGGTTGAGGAGCTGCTCCAGGTTCCCGGTCCCCGTAAGGCCGCGGCCTTTGCGGAAGTGCTCCAGCGTCGCGGCATCACCTGGGAGGAGGCCGCCTTTGTTGGAGACGATCTCGCCGACCTGCCGGTGCTGCGGAAGGTGGGGCTACCTATCGCCGTGGCCAATGCGGTGCCCGAGATCAAGGCCGTGGCGGCGCACGTCACCACCGCCGCCGGTGGGTATGGCGCCGTGCGCGAAGTGGTCGAGGCGCTCCTCCGGGCCAGGGGCGAGTGGGCCGAGACGCTGGCCCGCTATTTTTCGGAGCAGACCGCCGGTGCGGCTTGACGACTCGGCATTAATCGGCGCGGGGCGGCGAGTGCTCCAGCTGGAGGCCGCGGCGGTGTCGGAAACCGGGCGCCGGCTGGGAGTCGAGTTTGCCCGGGCGGTGCGCTTATTGGCGGAGGCGAAGGGCAGGGTGATCGTGTCGGGCGTGGGAAAGTCCGGCCTCATTGCCCGGAAGCTCGCATCCACGCTGACCTCGACCGGCACTCCGGCTTCGTATCTCCATCCGGTCGATTCCCTGCACGGTGACCTGGGAATCGTGGGGCCGGACGACGTCGCCATCGTGCTGAGTAAGAGCGGAGAATCGCAGGACCTGTTCGGCCTGGTGGGATCGTTGCAGCGTCTCAACGTGCCGATTATTGCCATCATCGGCGCGATGGACTCGCTGCTAGCCCGGGTGGCCACGGTGGCCCTGGACGGAACCGTCGAGGAGGAGGCGTGTCCGCACGACCTCGCACCGACGGCGAGCACCACCGTCGCGCTGGCGCTGGGCGATGCCATTGCTGTCGCGCTTCTCGAGGAGCGGGGATTCACCCGGGAACAGTTCGCCGAGCGGCATCCCGGTGGTAGCCTGGGGCGGCAGCTTCTGCTTCGGGTACAGGACGTGATGTTACCGGCCGGCCGGGTGCTTCGCCCTGACGCCACTATGCGCGACGCCGTCGTCAGCCTGGCCCACGACCGGGGGCTCGCAATGGTCGCGGAGAACGGCCACCTGTCCGGCGTGCTCACCACGGGAGATCTCACCCGTCTGGCCGAGCGGGATCCCCGCTTCCTCGAGCGCCCGGTGTCCGAGGTGATGACCCGGTCGGCCAAGACCGCCGCGCCCGGGGACCTGGCGGCGGCCGCGGTGGGAGCGATGCAGCAACACAAGATCATCGTGCTGCCGGTTGTGGATGAGCAGGGCGCGATCGTCGGCGTGGTCCATCTTCACGATCTGATGCGGGCGGGGGCAGTCTGACATGACGGAGAAGGCGGAGAGGACGGAGAAGGCGGATAGGACTGCAGGACGGACGCGCCAACGCGTGCGTCCAATTCTCTCCGTCCTCTCCGTCCTCTCCGCCTTCTCCGTCCTCTCGTGCGAAGACACCGGCGTCCGGCCCACCACCACGGTGCAGGCTACCGACAGCGCCGACCAGGTGTTGGAAGGCTTCTCCCACTACGTAACCAATGACGGCGTTCGGCGCAGCCGGGTGGAAGCCGACACGGCCTTTTACTACGAGCCGACCCAGATCACCGAACTGCACAAGGTCAAGGTGGTCTTCTTTGACATAAAAGGGGCTGAGGGATCGACCCTGACCGCTCAGCGCGGGACATACCGCTGGCAGGACGGATCGATGGAAGCCACCGGAAACGTCCTGGTGGTATCGCCCGACGGCCGCCGTCTGGCGACCGAATCGCTGCGGTACGACAATGCCACCAACCAGATCATGACCGACAAGCAGTTCGTGTTCGACAAGGGCGCAGAACATCTGGAGGGAAACAGCTTCCGCTCCGACCCTGACTTCAAGAACGTAGTGACCGATCGCCCCCGTGGTGTATCGGGCGAAGGCCTGCTGATGCCGGGGCAGCAATGAAGCGGGGAAGGGTGTCGGCGGGTCAGCGGGTCGGCGGGTCAGCAAGAGCACACCGGAGCGCATCGGGGACTATCGTCAACCTGTCCCGCTGTCCCGCTGTCCCGCTCGCTCTGGCCCTTCTGGCCCTCATGACCAGAGTG
>JALYPB010000027.1 GCA_030856585.1 Gemmatimonadota bacterium
GTCCCTGGAAGTCGTAGGGAGACGTCCGCGGCTTGTAAGCCCCGCCCCGCAGCATGTCGGCTCCGGCCTGGGCCACCGCCACGGCAGTCTCGAGAATCATCGTCTCGCTCTCGACCGAGCAGGGCCCCGCGATCAGGACCGGATCGGGGCCGCCGAATTTGAGGCCTCGAACCTGCACCACCGTGCCTTCCGGATTTCGCCGGCGGTCCACCAGCGGGATGGATGGTTTTTCCACCCGGTGCGCCGGCGGGGGCACCGGAGCCGACAGGCGAGAGCCTTCGGTCCAGGCCTCATAGCTCCCCAGCACGATGAGCTTGGAGGCCAGCGCCTCGATCTCCTCCAGCGCCTCGGAGACCCGTGGGTCGGTGGCGGAGCCTTCCACGTCTACATAGAAGCGGTAGGTCCAGGGAGCGGAGCGCTCGGGCCGAGACTGGAGCGCCATCAGGTTGACCCCCCGGGCGCCGAATGCCTGAAGCGTCAGGGCGAGCATGCCGGGCTTGTGGTCCACCAGCACGATCAGCGAGGTCTTGTAGCGCGTTGCCCCCGGCGTGCGGACGGACTCAGCTTCATCCGCCCGGGTAAAGGTGAGAAAGCGCGTCTGATTGGTGGGGTCGTCTTCGATCCGCTCGGCCAACGGCACCAGTCCGTGGACATCGGCAGCCGGCCGGGCGGCGATGGCGGCCAGGGCCGGGTTCTTCTCCTGGGCCACGATCTCGGCGCTTCCCGCCGTGTCCCAGGCGCTGACGAGCTCGGCATCGGGCAGGTGCTCCGAGAGCCAGATTCGGCACTGCCCCAGCGCTACCGGATGAGAGAGGACCCGTTTGATGCCGGACAGGGGCGCACCCGGCAGCGCCATGATCGTGTGGTGCACCGGATGAAGGATCTCATGGGTCAGGTGGAGCGTACCATCTCCAAAGGCCTCGTGGAGCAGGTCGTAGGTGGTTGTCACCGAGCCGATGAGAGAGTTTTCTATCGGCAGACACCCGGCCTTGGCGCGACCCTCGCGAACCGCAGCCACCACGTCCTTTACGTCCCGGCAGGGCAGGGCTTCGAGATCCGGCCAGCGGCGGCGAGCCGCGGCTTCACTGAACGATCCATGAGAGCCCTGGATGGCTACACGCATGAGCACGCTCCACAATGAGAAAAGAAAAAGCCCCACCGATTAAAACCGGCGGGGCGTCGATGATCCGGGCGGAAAGCGCTAACGCACTCTACCGGCACCGGACGAGCATCGAGCCTCGCCGGCATTGGTAAAGAGGAACCAGTAATTGCGCATGGAAGTCATGGAGCGAACCTACGACCCATCGCGGAGGGTTGTCAAGTGGCCCCTCGCCATCGAGCGAGGGGCCATCCCGAGCGCAGCGAGGGAACCTAAAGCTAAAGGCCGTTCAATGTATCTTCCTTACGTGCGTCGCTTCCCAGCCGCTTCGGCCGCTCTCCTCCTGCTTGTGCTGGCCGTCCCGCGCCCCGCTCTGGCCCAGGGGCTGCCCGAGTTCGGGCCGCTCAACCCCGTTGCCGCCTCCCGCAGTGGACTCTACTTCCAGCCGTTCCGCGAGCCCGAGCCCGGTCGCTGGCGCCACGCGGTGGCGCTGGACTACGCCAGCGTCATCGAGTACAACCCGCTCGACCAGGCCGACTACGTTCTTGATTCCGAGGTTCTCCGCCTGAGCTTCGGCGCAAGCCGGGATCTGGGGCGGAGGACCTTTCTGACACTCAGCGCATCGGTTGGCGGTGCATACGCCGGATTCCTGGACGGAGTTCTCGACTGGTATCATGCCCGGCTGGGCTTCAGGATGAGCGAGCGCGACCAACGGCCCCAGAACGGGTTCCTCTACTCAATCGTCCTCCCCGACGGTCGGGCCGTCAACCGGGTGAGACAGGATTTCTTCCTGGGTGATGTGAGGGCGGGACTGGGAGTCCGCATCAGCTCGCAGCTCCAGACTGTGCTGTCGATCACGATCCCAACCTCAACCGGTCCCGAGGGGTACGGGCGCGGCGTCCCGTCGGCCGCGGTCCTGAACACCTTTCGTGCTGGTGTGACTCCCCGACTGATCTATGAAGGCAGTGTGGGCGTGGGTATCACTCCGACCCACGGCCGTCTCGCCGACCTTCAGAAGACCGCCATGGTGGCGCTCAGCTCGGGGCTGCGCCACCGCCTCTGGTCCAACCAATCGCTTTTCGCGAACCTGTTCTATCATTCTCCCTCCTATCACGATACGTCCCTGCCGGCACTCGACCGGCGGGAGCTCTCGCTGGACTTCGGCTGGACATTGCAGACGGCGAGCGGCGGAGAATGGCGGGTGGGGATGACCGAGGACCTCGAGCCCGGAGGGCCGGGGGTGGACCTGGTCTTCAGGCTGGGAAGGACCTTCTAGAGGGAGCTGGGAGTCGGGAGCCAACAGCCCAGCGCCCTTGCATCTAGCTTCTAACTTCTAGCTCCCAGCTCCCGACTCCGAGCTCCTATCTACAAATAGAAACTGCTCCATGTTGTTGAACAGAAACTCCTTAGCCTTTGGCTCCCGCAGGTTCAGGCCGTAGTGGTTAATCAGCTGCTGCTGGGTCTTCAGCCATTCAGCCCAGCACATACCGCAAATATTTTCATAAGCGCGACGTCCCAGATCATTCTGGAAGGGTTGGAACGCCATCCGTTCCCGCTCCAGCCCGCAACGGCTGCAGTGCACTGTGGTCATCTCGGCAAGATAGACCTCTCCCGGAATGTGATCCAGTCTATCGTGCAACCGCGCAGCAGTCATTAAAATCGTTTATGGAGTGAGGCGGCGATGGTCTCCTTCATGATTCCGAAGCCCCCGGGCGCCGCTCGCAGTTCCCAACCCGGTGCCGATGCCGAACACAACTGCCGTGGGAAGCGTTACTAGTGGCAGAAGTACAGCAGGCCAGGCCACTACGGCAGCCCCAATGCCCGCCAGGATGGGGGCGAGCGGGGAGTGGACAGAGTCCACAAATCGGAGTCGGCGGGAGACGAAATTGCGGGCCAGCATGTAGCCCAGTACGCCCGCTGCCAGAGTGATAATGATTTGTAGCATATAGACTTCCGGATATGAGGGTGTCTCGCTTCGTTACAGTACGGAACGTCGAGACGAAAGATTCAGGGTTCCTGCCCGTCGCGCACCAGGATCTGTGGTATGCGAATCGCGGGCAGAACTACCAAATCGTATCCTTGCCTAAGGTCTCTCAGGGAAGGAGTCGAACGATGCCTAGACAACATCCGACGGTGCAGGTGCCAAACATCGGCCCTATGGATCACGCGTGGGATTTGCTCGGCGAGTGGCAGGCTGAATTCGAGCTGCCCGAGACTGAGTCGCCGGTGCACGGCAAAGTGACGTTTCGGTCCTGGACCGATGCGGAGCTGCAGTTGGACCCGATCGAAGCGGCCATTGCCGGCATTCCGTCAAGTGTGCCGCTCGAGCGCGCGAGCGAGATCCACCTCACCGATGCCGGCGGAGGCGCGCTTCAGTGGGTGCTTCATGCGCCCTCCACCAACTGGTCGCTCCAGGCCACGCTCTGGCCCGGCTCGCTTCACCTCTTCGTTCATGACGCGGACGACGACGAGGAGCAGCTCTACCGGGCCCGCGCGACGCGGGACCAGGATTACTATCTAAGGAAGTATCCGCTCGATACTCGCTGACCAGAGCTATGCGTCTTGGGCTATGGGCCATTCCGTCCGCGGAGCAGCCCATAGCCCATAGC
>JALYPB010000040.1 GCA_030856585.1 Gemmatimonadota bacterium
GGGTCTTCACCTTCACCAACGCGGTGTACAATCTCGTACGCCTGCGCACCCTGATCCGGCTCGGGGTATGCCCGTGAGCGCGGGGCAGGCGGTGGGACGGGCCCACGAAAGACACCTGGATCGTGCCGCAGCGCGATGTCCACGCGCTGCACCATCAACGAGAAGAAACCGCGTCACATCGATGAACTTTTCAGCAACCTGTTAGAGCGTGGGATAGGCGATGTACTTGAGTCAAGTGGAATGTCCCCTGGCGAGACGGGGCGAATGGTCTGGGGTGGATTCTCTCGAATATGGGGCGGCCGGCCCGCCCTGTCACCCTACATACCGCTCACCAGCCGCTGGTAACGCGGACTGGTACGCAGCGATGCGAATGTGGGGTCCAGTCGAAGATATGCAGGCGTGAACCGGCCCGGACCCCTCACCAACTGCTCAAGGGCTGTGATCGCTTTATCGGGATCCCCTATTTCCATCGAGGCAAGTGCATAGGCCCACAGCTCGAAGTCATGCCACATCGCATTGGGACTCGGACGATCCACGAGCGCTTGACAGTGCCCACGCGCCGCGCTGACCCGCTTCGCGAGGGCGTTCGCCAGGCAGAGCCCAAGTCCGAGCTGATTCTCTAACGGGTCCACGATCAGGTACTCCCCTTGCCGCCTTTCTAGGACGCGCCGCGCGGTATCGGCGTAGGCTTGTGCCCGATCTCTCTGCCCCAAAGAGCGGGCCGCCAGGGCGAGCGTCGTTGCCCAATCAATTGTGTCGCCTTCCATCGCACTCGGCGGGAGACGCAAGAGGAACGCCCGAGTAGTATCCGGCAAGATCCACTGCTCGTCGTACCACCGACCGAGGAACGCGACCGCCTGCGAGTAGCCGAGGCGGCGTTGCGCGAGGTCCACCGCCCGGCGGGCAGCGGCGAGATCACCCTGCGCTGCAGCATTGTCCATCATCTGGGTGTACCAACGAGGCTCCAGGGAATCGAAGGTCACCGCGCGGTTTACAACCGACTGCGCTTCGGGGAAGCGTCGGAGATAGTGGAGCGCGGCGGCTTCCGCTCCCAGCAACACGCCTGAGCGGGGGTCCAGCGATTGGAGCCGGCGGGCGGCCTCGAGGGCGCGCTCCCACTGCCCACGGCGCAGATCTACGTTTACCAGCGCACCGAGCAGGTCCACGTCGTTCGGGGCCACCGCCAGGCCCCGCGCGTACTCCGCCAAGGCGCGTGTGTGGTTGCCCGAGCGCAGGTAGTAATTCGCCAGCGCGAGGTAGCCCCGCGCGAGCCTTGGCTGGAGCGCGATGGCGCGTTCGGCATCGCCCCTCGAGCGCTCGATGTGTGTCCGGGGCGTGATCCCGCCCCCGGAAAAACGCTGTCGGGTCAGTGACAGTTCGGCCCACGCGAGCGCGAAAGTGGAGTCGAGGGCCACCGCGCGCTCGAATCCAGCAGCCGCGGCTGGTGCATCCGTGCGGCGCACCTCCAGTGCACGTAGATACGCATCATACGCTGCCAAGTTCTGCGTGGGCCGCGCGGCCAGCCGCTCCCGCTCGCTCGCGCCGAGCGCCACGCCGAGGGCCTGCGCCACCCGCGCCGCGATGTCGGCTTGCATCAGAAATACATCCGTGTGCGGAGCGTCGAACGGCGCGCCCCAACGCACAGCCTCACTCCGGGTGTCGATCAGCTCGGGTCGCACCTGGACCCGATTCACCCCACTGGCAGTCTTCGCCCAGCGCACCCGGCCCACCAACAAATAGCGGGCGCCCAGCTCCCGGCCGATCTGGTCAGGACGCTTGCCTGTGCCGCGGTACTGGTTGGCGCTGGTGGATGCGATCACCTCGAGACCCGGTAAGGCAGCCAGCTTGCCCCGAATTTCGTCGGTCACGCCGTCGGCGAAGTAGGCATCGGCCGAATCGCCGAGGTTCTCGAACGGCAGGACCGCCAGGCGTCGGTCGGAGCCACGCTGGCGTGTCGTCGTGGCCTCCCCCGTCTCCTGGGCCGCCCCCGCGCCACCCCACCCGCTCCAGCGG
>JALYPB010000019.1 GCA_030856585.1 Gemmatimonadota bacterium
CCGACTCCCGACTTAGCGAGAACCGAATGGCCCGAGGAAAGCAGTCCCCTCCCGCCTCGCCCGAACGTCCCAGCCTCCAGGGTTTTCCCACCGACCTGGGCGAAGCCGGTAAGAAGGACGTGCTGGAGCTCGCCCATCGCTTCAGCGTCGATTTCATCCGGCTTCAGTTCACCGACATCCTTGGCGTCAACAAAAACGTCGAGGTGCCCCGCAGCCAGTTCGAAAAAGCGCTCGACGGGGAAATCATGTTCGATGGCTCGTCGATCGAAGGTTTCGTTCGGATCGAAGAATCCGACATGCTTCTCAAGCCGGATCTGCACACCTTCCGGATCCTTCCCTACGACGACGAGGGGGGCCGGGTCGCCCGGCTGCTGTGCGACATCTATACCCCCGACGAGCAGCCCTTCGCCGGCTGTCCCCGGACCACGCTCAAGCGGCAGGTGGAGCGGGCGAAGAAACTCGGCTTTGCCATGATGGCGGGGTGCGAGGCCGAGTTCTTTCTCTTCGAGAAGGCGCCCGATGGGTCGCCAACCACTATCACGCACGACTCGGCCGCCTATTTCGACCTGGGTCCGGTGGATCGGGGTGAGGAGATCAGGCGGGTGATCGTGGAGCAGCTGGTGGAGATGGGCTTCGAGGTGGAGGCCGCCCATCACGAGGTGGCTACTGGCCAGCATGAGATCGACTTCCGGTACGCCGACGCACTCACCACCGCGGACAATCTGACCACGTTCAAGTTCGTTGTCCGCAATGTGGCCAGCCGCTTCGGTTTCATGGCGTCATTCATGCCCAAGCCGCTCGAAGGGATCAACGGCAGCGGGATGCACACCCACCAGTCCCTCTTCCGGGGCAAGGAAAACGCGTTCTTCGATCCCAAGGCCGAGCATCAGCTCTCCCGGGTAGCTCTGAGCTACATCGAGGGATTGCTTCAGCATGCCCGCGGATTCTGCGCCATCACCAATCCCCTGATCAACAGCTACAAGCGACTGGTGCCGGGCTACGAGGCACCGGTCAATGTCGCCTGGTCCATGCGCAACCGATCTCCCCTGGTGCGCATCCCAGACCGTCGTGGCCTCGGTACCCGCTGCGAGCTCAGGATGCCCGACCCCTCATGCAACCCTTACCTCGCCCTCACCGTTCAGCTGGCCGCCGGCCTCGACGGGGTCGAGCGCAAGCTGGAGGCCCGGGAGCCGGTCAGCCGCAACATCTTCACCATGAGCTACCGGGATCGTCGGAAGTACCGGATCGACGAGCTGCCGCGCGACCTGCACGAGGCGCTGGAGCTGCTGGAGAAGGACGATGTGATCAAGGCCGCGTTAGGGGAGCATCTGACCGAGCGTTTTCTGGAGGCCAAGCGAAACGAGGTGTTGCAGTACAACCTGCAGGTGAGCAAGTGGGAAATCGATAACTATCTGGGGAGATACTAGGCGGGGCAGCGGGACAGCAGGACAGCGGGACGGTTTGGACAGGCGGTCAGGTGGACCGGCGGTCTGGGGGACAAGGTGGAATGTCGGGAACCGGTAGGTGTACTATGCTGACCCGCTGACCCGCTGACCCGCCTACTTGCTCCCCGCCAGCACCAGCGACACCACCCCGAACGGCAGCGGGATCTCCAACTGGGCCGGCAGCCGGCGGGCGTCGTCCGTGAGCCAGACCTTCATGGTCATTCCCCGGGCCGTTACCGCCACCGGTATGGACGGCACGCTTTTTCCATCCGGCATCGCCACCGATTCGCGGGCAGCGCCGACCACGACCTGGATCGGGTTGTAGCCGGTTCTGAAATAGCGGGAGTAGGTGTAGGACCGGCCCAACTGAAGAGGGGCGGTTCGTAAAAAGTACAGGAAGGCCAACTCGTCCAGCGGCTCGGAGGGCGTGACCCACTCGCCGGCGACCCCGACCTCGCGGTAGCGGCTGGAGTCGGGCACGATGACGTACTCGTGCTCCTCCGCCTTCCCGGCCTGCATCAACTGCCGGTGGAAACGCAGGGAATTGAAGCGCCGGCTGTCGACCCAGGACGTCAAGTCGTAACGCACCCGCAGCCCCGGTGGCCCCCCCTGCCCGGCCATGGTGAACACGTAGGCGTCCAGTCCCCGTTCCGGAACCCGGCGGCTGACTGAGACGGTGGCCGTGCCGACGTCGAAGTACCCGAGCTTCGCATCGTAACGGAGGGTTTCTCCGACGGCGAACGGGTGGGGGGCAACCAGAAACCCCAGTATGCGCGCGAGAAGCAGGGTTATCAATATCACGGAAGGAAATATACCCTGATGGAACCCCGGGCCTACCTGCTCGATCTTGACGGAACCCTCTATGCCGGCGATCGCGCTATCCCGGGTGCCCCCGAAGCGCTCGCCCGGCTGCGGAACCGGGGGATCTCTTACCGTCTGGTCACCAACACCACCAGCCGGTCCAGGTCCATGCTGGTTCAGCGTTTGCAGGATTACGGCTTCCAGGTCTCGCCCGAGGAGGTGTTTACCGCCACTCTGGCCGGGACGGATGTGGTGAAGGATGCGGGCTACCGGTGTGTGGCACCCTTTGTCCCGGAGCCGGCCCTGGCCGACATGGACGATCTGGAACTCTGCGGAGGGACTTCTGGGCAGCCTCCCAGCCGAAACCCGGACGCGGTGCTGGTCGGTGATCTGGGCGAGCGTTGGACCTACGCCCTCCTCCAGGAGGCGTTCGACTACCTGATGTCGGGAGCAGCTCTCATCGCGCTCTCGCGCGACCGCTACTGGCTGCACGGCGGGCGCCTGGCACTCGATGCCGGGCCTTTCGTGGCCGGATTGGAGTTTGCCGCAGGGAAGAGCGCGGTGGTTGCAGGCAAACCCAGCCCAGCATTCTATGCTGCGGCGCTACGAAGTCTGGGCTTGGATACTCCGTCGAACACGGCGATGGTGGGAGACGATCTCTGGTCGGACGTCCAGGGCGCCCAGCGGGCCGGATTGCAGGGGTGGCTGGTCCGCACCGGCAAATATCGTGAGGCGGTTCTGCGTGAGAGCGGCATAAGGCCGGACCGGGTCCTCGACAGCATCGCCGCCCTGGCCTGACGATTCTCTTATCTTCCAGCCCTGTGTTCTTGCACTCGCGCTGGTCTACACCTGGAGCTCTGTTGCACCTACGGCACCTTCTGCCGCTTGCGGCGTTCCTGCTTCCGCTGCGACTCCCTGCTCAGACGTCGGCAGATACCGGCTCGATTCCTGATCCTGCCCGCGTCATTCATCGCGTGCAGCTCCAGCGGCGGGACATCTTCGATCCCGACGAGCGGAGTTGGTTTGCGAAGCTGGCCAACAGCCTGCACGTCCGAACCCGACCCGCGGTCATTCGGCGCGAGCTGCTCTTTCGCCCGGGCCAGTCCTTCGATTCGGCCTCGATCGCGGAGTCCGAGCGTAACCTCCGTGCAATGGGAATCTTCCGCCATGTCCAGATAGACACGATCCGGACTCCGAAGGGGCTGATGCTCCGCGTTCTGACCAAGGACGGCTGGAGCACCCAGGCCGACTGGAGGTTCCGCAGTACCGGAGGCCAGGTGGCCTTCACCCTCGGCCTGGTGGAGAACAATCTCCTGGGAACCGCCTCCTCAGCCGCGGTGCGCTATCGAAAGGACCCCGACCGCTCCAGTGTTACCCTGGCGTTCCGGCGACCGCGTCTCTTTGCCGGGACCACCGGACTGGGGGTGGCTTATGAGAACCGGTCAGACGGCAGCATCGCCGCGATTGCGCTGGACCGGCCGTTTTTCGCCCTCACCTCCAGGCAGGCATTTCGCTTCGAGGCAGAGAACCGGCATGAGCGCATCCTCCGGTTCAGGGACGGGCTGGATCTGGCCCGCGATACTCTGAGCCGCAGGTATACCCTGGTTCGCGGTGCCGCGGCGTGGGCAATTCAAGCCTCCACCGCAGGATACCTCAGGGCTGGCGTAGCCGCCCAAGTGCGGCGCGACGATTTCCAGCCGGAAAGCTCGAGCGAGTCCTTTGCCCGGACCGTGACCGGTGCAGTAGGGCCTTATCTGGTCTGGAATCGGGCCCGGTTTTTGGTCACCAGAGGCTACGCCGGCTTTGCTCGAGAGGAAGACGTGGACCTCGGGACGACCCTGCGAGTGGGACTGGGTCTGGCCCCGAAGGCTTTCGGGTATGAGCGCAATGGAATGGGGCCGGAGATACGAGGCCGCGTGGGCGGGCGGATCCCCGGCGGTTTTGCCTATCTCGAGGCCCTCGCGAACGGTCTCTACACCTCCGCGGGGCTGGACTCCGGCACTGCGCAGGTCGCGGCCACCACGGTATTTCAGCCGGGGCCACGGCATGTGGCCGTCCTTCACGCCGAGGCCGGTTGGCGCGAGAACCCCACCCCGGGCGAAGAGTTCGATCTGGGGCTCGGTACCGGCCCCCGGGCGTTCGGCAGCCATGCCTTTACCGGGGACCGGGCAGTGTTCCTGACGGCCGAGTACCGCTACACGGTGGTGGAGGACCTCCTGAACATGGCAAGTCTCGGCGTAGCGGGTTTCGTGGACCATGGCGGCGCCTGGTACGCGGGCTCTCGCCGCAGGCTGGGATGGGATGCCGGGGTAGGGCTTCGGGTGGGAGCCAGTCGCTCCTCAGTAACGGACGCCCTCCGGTTCGATTTTGCTCGGCGCTTTGCCAACGACGTCGAGTCGGCCGGCTGGGTGCTGACGGTCGGGAAGGGTTTTGCGTTCGGAAGCCTGGGAACCGGCTCGAGCTGACTATGAGAATTGATCCTCGGATCGAGCTCCTCCTCGAAATCATGGATCAGGCCTTTGATCGGAGAAGCTGGCACGGAACGACCCTCCGCGGCTCCCTGCGAGGGGTGACGCCGGCCGAAGCGCTCTGGAGACCGGGCCCCGGGAGGCACAGCATCTGGGAGCTGACCGTGCACGCCGCCTATTGGAAGTACGCGGTTCGGCGCCGGCTCGCGGGAGATGCTGCCGGCTCCTTTGCCCGAAAGCCCAGCAATTGGCCCGAGGTGCCGAGGGGCCCTGATGCTCGCGCGTGGAAAGGAGATATTGTCCTGCTGGAAGGCGAACACCGGCTACTCCGCGAGGTGGTGCGTACCATGCCCCCGGCCAGGCTCAACACGCGGTCCCCGCAGGGTGTGTGGAGCAACGGCGAAGAGATACACGGAGTCGTGGCCCACGACCTTTACCACACCGGCCAAATTCAGCTGATCAAGAAGCTCATGAGGTAACCCGCAGGTACCGCACGAGGTAAAATCCGGCCACTGCCAATGCAATGATGAGGAGCAGTAACGCAAGCACGGTGATGCCGCGGCGGGTGGTGGTGGACGTGAGCCCTGGCATGATTACCTCCGTAAGAGTCGGGAGTCGGGAGTCGGGAGTCGGGAGTCGGGAGTCGGGAGTCGGGAGCTAGGAGTCAGGCTGGAACTCGGATTCCCACGAGACTCGGACCCCAGACTCCCGACTCC
>JALYPB010000058.1 GCA_030856585.1 Gemmatimonadota bacterium
CGCGCTTGCGTTTGGGTGCGTGGCCGTTAGAGTTTGCGACCTGGTCTCGGCAGGGTAGCTCAGCTGGTTAGAGCACGGCACTCATAATGCCGGGGTCGCGGGTTCGAGTCCCGCCCCTGCTATCATCATAACCCTAGCGAGGCTCGTCGCTTGCGGGGGTTTATTCATGTGGTACCTGAGGCTCGCCGCCGTGGGTGGCACCACCCTTGGCACCTTTTTCGCCCACTTTTCGATGTTGCGGGCCGCCGCGATCCGCTCCCATCGATCACGCTCTTCCGTGTCCGGCTTGAGCCGGCCGTACACCTTGGCCACCATCGCCACGTCCGAGCTGCCGCGCGATGAGCTCGAAGGGGGCCCCCCGGCGCGCGCCATCCGCACCGCCCAGTGATGCCGGGCATCGTGGAAGCCGGTAGCCCTCGCCCGAGCGCCCGGGGCCGCTGCCGGTGGGCCTCCCCCACGCCCCAGCGATCGAGCCCGCGGAAGACGCGATCGCCCGGCAGCACGGTCGCCAGGTGCGCGGCGACCAGCGGCCACCCCCAGTCGGCGACCCGCGCGAGGCGGTCCCGCGTCCACGCCTTAGTGCCCGGGCACGCACCTGGCGGGCGCTCGGATCCACGTCCGCGTCAACGAGCCGCAGAGAATGGCGCTCACCTCCAAGCCGGCCCCGTACGCGAGTGCGTAGATCGCCTGGAGCGGTCCAGACGCGCCCTCGACGACCCGCCGCATGTCGGGCAACTCGAGGAAATGACAGCGGGGATCAGCGGCAGGCGGCGGCGAGAGATCACGCAGCGGATTCGTGGTGAGGACGCCGACCTCGAGCAGGTACTTCGCGAAGGACTGCGCAGCCGCGAGATACTTGCGCTTCGTGCCCCGCTAATGGGTTGGGCCGCGCGTCCGACTGGCGCCGAGATCCCTTGACGGCCCTCGTACCGGCCTCCAACGTTCCTCACCCACACACGGGCGCGAATATCCCCTCACAGAGCAGGTATCCATGTCCACACGCATGCTTGTGCTTTTGCTGCCGGTCCTCCTCGCCTGCTGACGATCCACCCCTAACAGCTCCTACAGCGCCGCTCCCGCGGATGGCGGCCAGAATGATGAGGCCGGACGGCGGGCACTCGGGCAGCTTGAGGACGATTGGGCCAAAGCCGTAGAGGCGCATGACTCAACCTTTCTGGCACGCGTGATTGCTCCCGACTTCCGTGGTACGCAGGACAGCGCCACCTTCGGCCGTGCCGAGGTCATGCGCAATGTCGCTGACACCACCACGCAGCTTCGCGATCTGAGGGACCACGATCGTGAGATACGTATTTACGGCAATGGAACTGTCGGGGTCGTGACCAGCCGTGCAAGCTGGAGGACCGAGAAAGGCGAGGATCCGGGGCAGTACGGCAACAGGTATACGGAGGTTTGGGTGAAGCGGGATGGGCGCTGGCAGGTGGGCAGGCCACTACTCGGCGGAGACCCCGACACCTGGATCGGAGCGTTAAGGAAGTATGCGGCAGCCGCAGCAGCGGCTGCTCAACGGCTCTCTCTCTCGAGGCCAGCGCTCTATGCGCAACCAATGCCGATCAATCACTTGGCAGGGTCAAAGCTTTCACTTCAAGCGGTTGCAGCCCAAGACGGCCCACGGCGACAACCCCTAGTGGGCCGTGTCCCGCGGGCGCGAGTTCCTCGGCACGATGCGGTGCCCTACGGAGATTTTATGAAGGGATTGATGGTGCTGGCGGCGCTGTGCGCCGTGGTTGGTGGCTGTGCCTCGAACAGGTCCGCGGACGAGCCGGGCACGCGCGTCCGGGACTCGACGCTGATAACGCAGGACACCACGGACCCGAACGACACGCTCCCGCGGATCAGGGACAGTGTCGTGGACTCGGGACGGTAGTCGGGATGCAAAAACCCCCGCGCCGGATCTCGGACGCCGAGCTCGAGGCGGCGGCGGTGATCACGCCAGCGGACATCGAACGTGCGCAGCAGAGGTGGCGCCTCTCGTGCCGCCGGGGTTTGAGTCGCCCCTGGACGTGCCGCCAGCAGACGGGGCGCACGACGAGGGGTAGCGAAGCGTTCCCCCCTCCGCTGTCACCCCCCCACCGTACCTTCATCCTGCCTAGTGTCGATCCAATCATCTCGAGCCTGACCCCCTTTGCGGGCGCCTGGGGCTGGCACACTCACGGAGGGGTCTCCCATGTCTCCACGTTGCTTGCTATACGTCCTCGCTACAACTGGCATCCTCGCATGCGGAGGTGACTCCGGCCCCGCGCCCGTCGAGGTGGAGGCGGCGTGGGCGGGCACTATCCAAGGGTCATCGTCCCCAGCACAGATGCAGTTCACCCTGCAGGAAAATAGCGGTAGCGTGAGCGGCAGTGGGTCGCTGTCCAGCGCAGAAGAGGCGATCGCGGTGCAAGTGAGTGGCACCTATACCGAACCCAACGTCGCGCTCACCCTCACGGCCAGTGGGTTCGAGCCCATTAGTATCAGCGCCGTCGTCTCCGAGACGAGTCTCACGGGGACCGCGAATGGGTCCGGCTTTGTGTCATCAGCGGTGAGCATGACCCGGCAGTAACGCTAAGTCGATTGAGCGAGGCGGAGACCCTCCCGAAAAAACACTGAAGTGCGAAATTACAACACGCCCCGGGACCACTCAGGGCTGAGGGGTCGTTTTTGCTGAGGAGGAACGGGTGGCCGAAGATCTCGTTGACGATTCGATGAATCGGGATTGGATGCCTCGGCACGGGCCGCCCTGGAGTCCGTGCGAGACTTCAGCCGGCGGGTCGAGTCCATCAGCGGCGGCGCCATCGTGGTCTACGCGCTGCCCGGCCAGAGTGCGCGGGAGATCGCCGAGGCCGTGCTGCAAGAGTTCCGCGACAAGGCGATGACCCAGAGTGGCGACACGCTGATCTTCCCGAGTAAATGATGCCAAACGAGCGCAACATCGCCGCGTTAGTCCAGGCGCTCCGCGGCGCCCCCGGCCTCCCACCGGACATCCCGCTCGAGGTCATCGCTCGCCGTCTCGCCGACGCCGGCGTCCTCTTCCCGCTGGCGCTCACCGATGACGAGGCCGTCAAGATCGGCGCGGATGCCGCCGGCACCATCCCCCCGACCGGTCCGAGATCGCCCTCTGCGTGAGGCAGGGACTCGAGGAGATTGCGCGCGGGGAGCGGTAGTTCAGGCCCGCGCTCGGCCGGCCAGTCCTCCCCCGGCCACGTAATTCCTTCCATCGTGCTCGACTCCGTGGTTATGTTGTCAGACCCCTGGTCACCACCTGCCCACCACTGCTCATGGTCTTCTTTGGTATCCGGCGCGCCCGCGTGCGCCCGGAGTTCGCCGAGCTATATCCGCAGATCGTCGGACAGATTTGGGTGAGTGCACGGGCGGCCGCCTCCGCAGTGCGCCGAGCGCATCGGCGCCAGGGCCGGGAGGCCATCAGCGGTCAGCGCGTGCTCACCGACGCGCACTTCGAGTTCCGCGGCGGCCAGCGACAGCGGCAGGCGGCTCGGGCGCCGTGGACGCGGGCCGGCGATGGCGACGCTGACCACACGACCATGCCGGCAGTACGGATGGCGTGACTGTTACGCGCTCCACAGTGCCACACTAGGCTCTGGACCTCAACCAACCCTCAACGCTGGGCTCCCGGTTCGATGGGCGTCGTGCGGTGGAGGAATCACCGTCCCGCCGAGCATCACGATGGGTGACCAGCGTATCTCCACGTCCTACGTCGAGCGGTCCAACCTCGCGCTTCGGATGCAGAGCCGCCGGTACCCTTTGGCTAGGCCAAGAGACTACCCACCACCATCAGCAACTGGTTCGGCGTGAACGGCTCGCGAAGCGTGGGCACACCGGGTGGCGTGCCGTCGTCCGAGTCGGTCCCCAGGAGCAAATGCAGCATGGGCATTCCTGGTCGCACCTCGCGCGCCCGTCGCATCAGTTCCGGGCCATCCACCTTTCCGAGGCGGGTGTTGGTGATCAGCAGATCGATGCCGGGGAGTAAGGCGACCAATTCGAGGGCGGAGGCGCCATCGTAGGCCGCAAAGACACAGTGCCCGGCATCGCGGAGCGATTGGACGACGGAGGAGAGGTTGCTCGCGCTGTCATCGGTGGCAATGATGCGCCAGGCAGCACGATGGCTGGGCGGGCCTGGCATGATTGATCCTTGGACCCGGCGGAGACAGGCCGAGAGAGGCAGGGGTTTTCGATGAGTCCAGAGAAGATAGTGTGGCTCACTGATGACCGGACAGTGCCCTGCTGGGTAGGCGTCTTGGCGGTATCAGGACGTGAGGCGCTCGAGGTGATCGGGCTCTAAGGTCTGCAGCGGGGACGGTGCCCCGACCCAGCTGCCGCCGACAAGATTGATCCGCCCACCCGGCGCTATTTGACATGAGGTTTGGCAACGCGCGGCAGCAGGGCGGTTGCAGGGATACGCGCCCGGCAGGGCTGTGAAACAGGTGTAAACTCAAATGCAGCTGTCTCTTGAGACAAGCCTGTGCCCGGCCGCACGAGGGGACGGCACGGCCTCTGCCATTCACCTCGCTGCCTATCAGGCCCCCCCCCGGCCTCCGACCTCGCAGATTGTCGATCGCCATCATCGGAGTAGTCATGGTGCATCCGCGCCGGCCGTCACGTCACGGGGAGCGAGGTCAAGCGCTCGAGTACTCACTAATTCTCGTGCTCGTCGCTGTGGGACTGATGACGGTCCTCGCGGTTCTCAGGGCGACGACACAGCGGGTCTACTCGCACTCCGCCTCGGCGGTAAAGATCTCAGCCAGCTATTCGCCCTCTGGTGGGGTTCGTTTGACCACCCCTTCGTCCACCGCTGTGAACCCAGCGAGTCCGGGCACACCATCCGACGGGACGAACGACAATGAGTCTCCGGATTCTCTGAGCGGCACGACCTATTCCCGCACGAACTGATTAGGCTTGGCCGGTCGAGGCGTTCGGCTCTAGCGTCACATGCGCGAGGTCAGGGGCTCGGAGTCGGGTCTGGGCTGAGGTCGCTCGCTTCCAGGCCAGACGTAGTTGGTTCGTGATCCTGGCACCTCCCTTGGCACCCTCAACGTGCAGATTTCCCGGCGCAGCGTGGCGCACTACGGCGCACCGTCAGAGGGAGAGCCTAGTTCTCCCCCGGAGTTACCCGCACTCATAATGCCGGGGTCGCGGGTTCGAGTCCCGCCCCTGCTACTGGTCCCGCAACGACCTGGTATCGCCCACCGCACGTTGTTCTCCGTGTTGTCAGGCCCCTGGCAGGATGACCACCGAATTTCTCCGTGTCCCGCCGCCTAGCAATCCGCTCCCACCGAGAGCGCCGCGGCGTGCACCTGGCCCGTGGACCGATATTTCCGGCCCGGCTCGAAGCACCTAGGGCTGCGCGCCCGCGATGGGCGAGAGCGCCTCGCGCGCTGCCTTCAGGCGCCATTCCTCGACCCGGTCGTGCTGGTCTTGC
>JALYPB010000061.1 GCA_030856585.1 Gemmatimonadota bacterium
TTCCCTGACTCCTGACTCCCGACTCTTACGAAACCGCCCTCACCACATGCCGGTACCCGTCACTCTGGACGACCTGCACCCGGCTGCCTTGAGGCACGTATTCGCCTTCGGTCACCACGTCGATTCGCTCCTCGCCGACCTTGGCGGTGCCCGAAGGCCGGAGATCGGTCACGGCCACGCCGTCACGTCCTACGAGATCACCCCGGTTTGGCGCGGAAACAAAGCCCTGAGACTTATGGACGGCGCCCTTGAGCAGCAGCCCGCTGAACCGCCCGCTATTGGGAAGGTGGCGAAGCCAGGCATAGATCACGGCGAGGGTAATGAAGACGCTGGCGCCGAGCACCGCGAGCGCCTGAGCCACGTCACCGCTGGTAGGCCGCGCACCCATCATCGCCAGAACCATCGCCCCGACGATTGCCACGGCCCCGAGCACGCCTGCCACGCCGAATCCGGGGAGCACGAAGATCTCCACCGCCAGAGCAATCGCGCCCAGTCCGAGGAGGAGCACCTCCTCCCACCCGGCCAGACCCAGAATCAGACTGGAGCCGAAGAACAGGCCGAGCGAGACCAGGCTGAGGAGACCACCGATGCCGAAGGCGCCGGTCTTGATCTCGAACACCAGGCCGAGGATGCCGAGCGAGAGCAGGAGCGGCGCTACCAGGGGATTCGTCAGGAACCGGACCATCCCTTCCGCCCAGTTGGGCTCGGTGGTGACGACCTGGGCCCTTGGGTGCCCGATGGCAGCCAGCAGCGCGGGCTCGTCGGCTACCGAGCCCTTGGCAAAGCGGAGTCGCACGGCCTCAGCCGTGCTCAGGGTCAACAGTTGACCCTTCTTGACCACGCCGGGAATCTCCACGTTCTCATCCACCATCGCCTCGGCGAGCTTGGGATCGAGGCCCCGCTGCTCGGCCACAGACCTGAACTCCGCCCGCATGGCGGACACCATTTTTTCGGAAGCCTTGGTGCCCTGCCCATCAACCGGCGTGGCCGCGCCGATCACGGCACCGGGCCGCATATAGATGCCGTTGGTGGAAATCGCGATGAGGGCCCCAGCGCTGTATGCCCGCGGGTTCACGAAGGCGTAGACCGGAATGCGGGCATTGCGGATGGCATCGGAGATACGCTCCGCCGCGTCGATCCTCCCACCCGGCGTATCGATGTCCAGGAACGCCGCCGCAGCACCTTTGGACTCGGCCTCCCCGAGGCTGCGGGCGACGTACGGCGCCAGGCCGTTCTCGACCACGCCGGTGACGGGAATGCGGTAGACCGTGGGCCCCTGAGCAGCAGCGGCGAGACACGGCAGCGGGAGAAGAGCGAGCGTCAGCAACGTCCAGCGGCGCATCGCAATATCCTGTGGGGGAAGTCCCTTAAATGTAGCACCCTGTGACCCCGAACGAAGTGAGGGGACCGAAACACTGCTTCGGCCCCCTCGCTCCATTGGGGTGACAAGACTTCGATGGGCTTCTACTCTGCCATAGGGCGCTGGCCCTCGCGGGACCGCTCGCCTTCGCGCGACCGCTCGCCCCGGCCTTGCCGATGCTCTTTCATGTCGTCCCAGTGTCCGCCCCGCTTATCCCCCATTTCTCCCCGGCGCCCGTGCACTTCCTTGAGCCGGTGGGAAAAGCGCTCCCGCATGACATAGAGCCGGGCCCGCTGCACCGGATTGAGGTACTTCGCCTGCTCCTTGATCTCATCGCGCGAGATCTGCGCCTCAGCCGTCCTGAGCGCGATCACGGCGTCCGTCAGCTTGGCCACGCTGTCCTGATTGGCCGCCACCCCCGGCTGAAGCTGGGCCGTCAACGCCGCCCGCAGCTGCTTCCCGCGGCTGCGGAGCTCGGCCCGCCGGGTACCGAACTGCTGGCTGGTCGCCCTGAGCTTGGTGGTCTGCTCATTGGTAAGCCCCAGGTCTTGCTGTGCCCGTGCGGCAAACCGCTCTTCTATCCGGTGCCGCAGGGAATCTCTGCGTACCGAGCTGGTGTCCGCCTGCTGTGCACCGGCCATACCGAACGGAGTCAACAGCAGCAGAGACCACAAATATACGCTTCGCATCAACCCTCCCAGGAATCGAGAACACGTTCAAGCTCATCAGCACTCAGATCGTTTAATGCCGGATCGTCACCTTCACCACCATTGACGTCCGGTTCGTTCATCGTTTGCAGCACCGAGTCCAGCTCGGCCGGCTCCAGAGTCTCGAGCTCCGGAAGCGGAATTGAGGGCCGCCCCGCCACCTCGGTGCCCGCAGGGCGTACGTCCAGCGGCCTGCTCTCCATGCCCCCCGTCCAGATTGCCGCTACCAAGGCGGCGGCCGCAGCCAGGCCGGCGAAGCTCCACGCCCTGCGTCGGAGGCCCACGTCGTGCCGCTCGCGCTCCAGGCGACGAGCTACCCGGGTGGCTATTGCGTCAGGATCGAGAGAGAGGCCGGCCTCTTCTCCCAGCCGGCTCGCGACCTCTACCACCTCCCATTCCCGCTGGCACGACTCGCATTCGTTCAGGTGACGGACTTCGTCCGCGCTCCACGCGTCGCGGCCCAGTGCTACGACCGGCATCCGATCGGAGAGCCACTCGCAATCGCTCATCGGACCAACTCCTTCAGCCGCTTGACGGCGTTGTGGTAGTG
>JALYPB010000119.1 GCA_030856585.1 Gemmatimonadota bacterium
CTGCTGGGTAGCCGCGGAGAGGTTTCGCTCCACCACCCGATGACTCAGGAATTGGCGCACCTCCGCGGCGCCCATCTCGGAGGGGTGTCGGAGGCCAGAGAACCGGACGAACCGCTTCGTCCAGTAGACGTAGGCGGCTTCGGTGCGCCGGCTCAAGTGCTGGAGACGCAAGTTGGATTGCAGTGATTGGAGGAGGCGCGGGACAAATTGGCGCATGGACTGAGGGGTTCCCGGTCGTGATTTGACCCGGCCGCACACAGTAAACCAACCGCCTGCGCGTTGATTTGACTCGGGAACGCTGTAACTTCGACTCCAGGGAGTACGATTCGAAAAAGGAGACTTCCATGACCTATGACCCACCCGAGCCGTGGTCACCCTCGGGGCCCGACGAACAGCCATCGACGCTACCGAAAGACTCGCGTGGTCAGGCTATCAATGAGGACCGGCGGGACCGGAAGGCCAGAGAGGCGGACTTCGAGGCAAAGCACGGGCGAAAGATGAGCAAGAAGGAGCGAAAGCAGCGGGGGGATAAGTAGGACTCAGCGAGACGAAGCGCGCCTGGCCTCCTCCAGGACTCGGGCAACGGTGTCGAGTAGAACGTCCGGCGGTACCGGTTTCATCAGGAAGGTCTGACAATTACCCGGCGTCTCGCGGGGGAACTCTTTCTCCCGCGGACCGCCCTACCGCCTTACCGCCTTACCGCCACAGCTCGGCGCTGAATCGAGGATGATCGGAACCATCTGCTCCGCTGCTACCCCGCTCTCATCGCCGCCGCCGGCGGGCACCAGGTAGGCGCCAAGCCTTCCTTCCTCGCAGCGAAACAGGACCGCGGGCTGCTGCTCTTCCTCATCCGACGCAGTCGCCGGGAGGACCGGAATTGTGTCGCTGTCGAGGGTGGCACTGGCGACCGGGGATGCCGGCCAGGACTCCGCATCAGGTCGAGCCGCCGGCCCCGAGCACCCCAAAAGGGCCGAGCAGAACAGAAACAAGCCGTGCCGCACAATTCCCCCGTTAGCCGGACAGTGAAAGGAAATGAAACGGCTTCGGTGCCACCGAATGGGGCGGCACCGAAGCCTTGTCTCGCGATGCGGTACGACCGCTACCCGGGCCTAGTTACCGGTCGGAAGCGCCGTCACCGTGATCACCAGATCGTCGTAGTCCTGGTCTACTCCGTCCTCGTAGGTCAGCACCCACTCCGGGTAGCTGCCACTCACCCGCAGCGCCGGAGGATTGGCGAGCAGAGGTGCAACCATCTCAGCGCTGATCTCGGTGCCGGCCGGGAATGCCCCGGCGGAGGTCAGCTGCCGCCCAGCCTGGTCGTAACAGCCATCCGTGGTCAGAGTCTGCCGAACCGGGGCCGTGATCCGGAAGACGTTTCCGTGGGCCTGGCAGTTCGTGCTATTCAACACCACCTTGAAGCCGGCCTCCTGCTCCAGTCTCAGCGTACAGGCAACGTACCCGCCCGGAGCCGAGCCATCGACGCACGACAGTGATGTAACGGCCGGCTGGGTCGCCACGGCCTGATGAGAAATTGTGGCGGTCTTGCCTTCGTCGTCGGTAACTGTCAGGCTGACGCTGTAGTTGCCGTCGGTGCCGTAGGTGTGAACCGGGTGCTGCTCGGAAGACGAGCCGGCGTCTCCGAAGGACCATGCCCAGCTCACGACCGCGGCATCGTCGGTGCTCGAGTCGGTGAAGTCGCACCGGAGGGCCGCGCAGCGCGAAGAGAACCTCGCGTCAGGTGCCTCATTGACCGGGCCGATTGAATCATCCGGACCGTCCGAGTCCTTGCAGGCCGTGCTCAGGCCCGCCCCAGCTACTAATGCTGCGAGCCAAATCGCTCTCATGGTGCGCCTCAGGGGGTAAGTGGGTTGGTTCGCGCTGCGGATCGGCCGCAGACTCCCGTCCAGGCAGCCGGAGGATACCCTCCGGCCCCTTGGTGCTCTTCTCCGCTACAGCTGATCTGAGTCTTGGTCTGCGATTTTCCTGCTGCCCGCCGGAGGTCGCCCTCCGGCGGGGTGCTACGTCTAACATCTTCTCAAAACTTACGGTGCGAGTGTCGCCTGCACGCTCAGAACCACGTCGTTGAAGTCGGGCTCACCTGGCGTACCGGCTGCGCCGCCATCATCGATATTCAGCGTCCAGTTGGGATAGCTTCCCGTAATCTGGATGCCGGCATCCCCGGTCGGCGGGTTGTTCGGTCCTGCCGCACCGCCGGTGAACTTGAGCGCGATTGGAGTACCCGCCTCGAACACCAGCGGCGCACCGGCTGCGTCGGTGACGGTGTATTCCTCGCCCGGGGTCCGGTTACAGAGGTTGAAGAAGGCCGTCTGCAGACGTGGAGCGGTCACCTCGATCTTGTTCCCCGAGAGCTCGCACGCGGTGCTGACCACGGTGATCTTTATCGTCACCCGCGCCGAGGGCGTGAGCGTACAGGCCGCCGTTCTGCCCGTGGTGGTGCAGTCCTGGCTCGCCGGTGCCGACACGACCAATTGCTGAGTGGCCGCGGTTGAGGCCAGGCCCAGGTTGTCGGTGACGGTCAGCGTCACAGTGTACGTACCTGCTGCGGCGTAGGTATGGGTAACGTCCTCAGTCTCACCTGGGGTGGTAGCGTCGCCGAAGTTCCATGCCCAGCCAGCGACGGTGCCATCCGCGTCTGTGCTGGTGCTGTGGAACCCGCACGGCGTGCCCGCGGTGCAATTGGGAGTGACGAAGGTGAAGCTGGCGGTCGGTGCCACGTTGGCGGGGCCCGCGTTGACCGTCACCGTCCTGGTGGCGGTGTTGGTGCCACCGTCATCGTCAGTCACCGTCAGGGTTACGGTCTTGGGGCCGGCGGCGGCATATACATGCGCCGGCGGGGCCTGGACGGTCGCGGTGGCGCCGTCTCCGAAGTTCCAGCTCCACCCGGTGATGGTACCATCGGTATCGGCGCTGGCGTCGGTGAAGACGCAGCTGAGTTGAGTGCAAACTTCGGTAAAGGCAGCCGTCGGGTTCTGATTACTCGTCCCCGTGCCGCCGTCTCCGCAGGCCGAGGCCAGCGTCAGGGTTCCGGTCAAAGCAGCCAGCATACGGATTGATCGCATAGAGTCTTCCCAGCCAAGAGTGACGGAATGCCCACAGGAATCGATGGAACCTGCCGCGCAGCGCAGTGCACGATCTGCCCGGGGGATGAGCCAGAGCCGTGCCAAGCAGTGGGGCCCGGTTCCACCGCTTCGTGTCGCTCGCGCAACGATTGATCTCACATGGACCTAGCCCACTGATCCGGGAAAGCATCACAGCTGTGCAACGGGCCCACAACTGTGGCGGGCGGCCCATACCCGGCCCTAGCATGGTAATCGGG
>JALYPB010000130.1 GCA_030856585.1 Gemmatimonadota bacterium
GCTCAGCGCGCCGGCGTATCGCCAGCCCAACCCCAGGATGCTCGCCGAGGTGGCGGCCGGCCTGGCGGCGCCGCAGAAGGAGCTGTCGCCCAAATATTTCTACGACCATCGGGGGTCGGAGCTGTTCGAGGAGATTACCCGGTTGCCCGAGTATTACCCTACGCGTACCGAGAGGTCCATCCTGGTTGACTGGATGCCCGCTCTCGTTCCGGAGCTTGGGACGCGTGCCCTGGTCGAGCTCGGCGCGGGGAGCGCGGAAAAGACCCGAATCATCATCAGTGCGATGCAGGCCACGGGCACCGCCAACCGTTACGTACCGATCGACGTCAGTGCCAGCTTCCTGAACCAGACTGCGATACAGCTTCGACGAGAGTATCCCGGCCTGGCTGTCGAGCCGGTAGTGGCGGACATCGCCGACGAGTTCGAACGGCCGCGCGGACTGTCCCATCCCGCGCTCTACGCCTTTCTGGGTGGCACTATCGGAAATTTTTACCCGCCGGCCGCAATCCGACTTCTGAGCCGGGTGCGCCAGGCGATGGAGGGGAGCGACCGGCTGCTGCTGGGAGTGGACCTGCGCAAGGATGTGGCGAGGATCGAAGCGGCTTACAACGACTCTCAGGGAGTCACCGCCGAGTTCAACCGGAATATGCTCCTGGTCCTGAACCATGAGCTGGGCGCCGACTTTGATCCATCGCTGTTCGAGCACCGGGCCTTCTATGAGACCGCCACCAACCGAATAGAGATGCATCTGGTCTCGACGCTGGAGCACGAGATCCGAATTCCGGGGATCGGCCTGGTCCCGTTTGCCGAGGGCGAATCCATCCGGACTGAAATCAGCTGCAAGCATAACCGCGCCAGCGTGGCCGAGCTGTTTCTGGCCGCGGGTCTCCGGATCGAGACCTGGAGAACGGACCCGAACAATCTCTTTGCCCTCGTCGTTGGGGTCGTCGCATGACGATGACGCGCGGCGCGCTTGCGGTTGACCTGGCGGAACGGGTATTCGCCGGGCCGATAGCGGGGTCTCTGATACCGCGCCGCCTCGGCGCGGAAGTCGAGTTCATTCCGGTCGAGTCCCTCTCCGGACGCCGCTGCGGTCTGGTGGGCGATGGTACCATCTCCACCCTGCCTTTTCTCCGCCGCTACGGAGACAGGCAGGGCTGGCGTGAAAACCGTACCTCGAAAGGCACCCCCTGCTTCTCGCTGCCGTCCGGCGGAACACTCACGTTCGAACCCGGCGGGCAGCTCGAGTACAGTTCCCCCGCCTGCCGCTCAGCCTCCTCGCTGCTTGCTTTGCTGCGGTCGGTCGTGCTGCCGCTGCGTGCGGCGGCGGCCGGGGAGGGTATTGATCTCCTGGCTGTGGGGATCGACCCGCTGAACACCGCGGAGCGGGCACCGATGGTCATCCATGCGAACCGCTACGAGCGGATGGCCGAATACCTCGGCCGCCTGGGACCTTCCGGAGCCCGGATGATGAGACAGACCGCGGCCTTTCAGGTCAGCGTCGACTTCGATGACGAGCCCTGGCTGCGCTGGCGGGTCCTCAACTCGGCCGCGCCCTACGTCGTCGCGATATTTGCCAATTCTCCGATTTACGCGGGTGAGCTTACCGGCCATCAGAGTGCGCGGGCCGACGTCTGGCGTCAGCTCGATCCGGCCCGCACCGGCATCCCGTTCGACGAGCGGGCTCCCCTGCAGGCGTATCTCGACTTTGCGCTCGCCGCGCCGGCCATCCTGTTTCCCACCATGGGCGGCGAGCACCTGCCGTTCGGAGAGTGGCTCACCCGCGCCAATCCGACGGCGGAAGAGTGGCAGGACCACCTGAGCACGCTTTTTCCCGAAGTGCGCCCACGCGGGCATCTGGAGCTCAGGTCGGCCGATGCCATCGCGCCGGAGTGGTATGCCGCCCCACTCGCGCTGACCGCAGGCATCCTCTACGATCCCCATGCGCTCCGAGCCGCCGCCGATCTGTTGCCGCTCCCGGATCTCGGGCTCCTCGAGCGTGCCGGACGGCTGGGCCTGCACGACCCCGCAATTGCGCGCACGGCCGCGGATCTCTTCGATCTCGCGCTGACCGGCTGTGGCGACCTTGGTCCCGGCTATTTCCATCCTTCCGATCTCGAGCAGGCCCGCGCCTTTTTCGACCGTTATACCAGACGGTCTCGCGCACCTGCCGATGACGTGTTGCAGGACGCCATCGCCGCGTAGATGACTCCCTTCCGGGGACTTCCGTGCACGCTATCCGAGTCCATCAGATCGGTGGTCCTGAAGTGCTGCGCTACGAGAGCGTCGAGCGGCCTTCACCGGGCGCCGGACAAGCGCTGGTCCAGCTCGAAGCCACCGGCATCAACTTTCTCGAGGTGTATCAGCGAACCGGTCTCTACCACGTCCCGCTACCCTTCACCCCCGGCTCCGAAGCCGGCGGCACGGTGGTCGAGGTGGGCCCTCGTGTCACGAGCGTGAGGGTTGGCGACCGGGTAGCCTCGGTCAACTTTGCCGGCTCCTATGGCGAATTCGCTCTGGCGCCGGCTGAACGGCTGGTAAAGCTGCCGGATGGTGTCAGCACCCGTCTGGGGGCCGCAGTCATGCTTCAGGGAATAACGGCCCAGTATCTTGCCTCCTCCACCTTCCCGGTCGCCTCCGGACACGTCTGCCTCATACATGCCGCGGCCGGTGGGGTAGGCCTGTTGCTCTGTCAGATAGCCCGCCGCCGCGGAGCCCGGGTCATCGGCACCGTCTCCACCGAAGAGAAGGCCGCGCTGGCCCGTGAGGCGGGTGCCCACGAAGTGATTCTGTATACCGAACAGGACTTTCAGGTCGAGACGATGAAGCAAACAGGGCAGGGTGGGGTCGATGTGGTGTACGACTCCGTCGGTCGAACGACGTTTGCCAAGGGGCTCGAGTGCCTGGCTCCGAGAGGGATGATGGTGCTGTATGGCCAGTCGAGCGGACCGGTGGAGGCGCTCGATCCGCAGATTCTCAATCGGAAAGGCTCGCTCTTTCTCACCCGTCCGAGCCTCGGTCACTATGTGGCCACCAACGCCGAGCTGCTGCAGCGCGCTTCCGATGTGCTCGGCTGGGTGGCGGATGGCTCACTCAAGGTTCGCATCGGGCACGAGTTTCCGCTGGCAGCAGCGCCCCAGGCGCACACTGAGCTCGAGGCTCGCCGGACCACGGGGAAGGTGCTCCTGATCCCGTGACAGCCCCGGTGCCGGCGGTAGTCACCACCGAGTGGATTGCGGCCAGGCTGGGAGCCCCAGCCATTCGGGTGGTGGATGGCTCCTGGTACCTTCCCGGCAGCGGACGCGAGGCCGCCAGCGAGTACTCCGCCGGCCACATTCCCGGTGCCATCTTCCTCGATATCGACGCCAGCAGTGATCAGCACACTCGGCTGCCGCACATGTTGCCCACCGCCGACAAATTTGCGGAACGGATGGCGTACCTGGGATTGAGCGATTCCGATCACCTCGTGGTCTACGATGGCTCGGGCCAGAACCTCAGCGCTCCGCGAGTCTGGTGGATGTTCCGGGCGTTCGGGCACGGCCGGGTGTCCGTCCTTGATGGCGGCATCGGTAAGTGGCGAAGGGAGCATCGGCCCACCGAGGAAGGCATCACCATTCTTCCCCGCGGGGCCTTCACCGCCCGGCTGGACCCTTCCGCAGTCCGGGATCTGGCCTCGGTGCGGGCCAACATCGATCGAGCTGTGGAGCAGCTGGTCGACACCCGATCCGCTGGCCGCTTCGCCGGGGTGGAGCCGGAGCCCCGTCCCGGGCTTCGAGGCGGGCATGTGCCTGGGAGCCTCAACCTTCCGTTTACCGATCTCGTGGGGCCTGATGGCACCATGTTGCCGCCTGCGGAGCTGCGCGGTCGGCTGGTGGAGGCTGGAATCGATCTCAGCCGGCCGGTTGTAGCCACCTGCGGCTCCGGTACCAGCGCCTGCGCGCTCGTCTTGAGCCTCCACCTGATCGGGCATACCCAGACAGCCGTGTATGACGGCGCATGGGCAGAGTGGGGCGGACAGTCGGATACTCCTATCGAGTCGGACATCACCTAGGAATCAACGGGGACAGTGGCCTCAAGCAGACCTTCGCGTCAGAGCCAGAATCTGGGCTTCGGGTGTGTCGTCCTGTTCCTGCTTCCCTTTGCCGCCATCGGGGCTGTCACCGCCGTGATGGCCGTGCAACGCGCGGCCGGGAGGAACTGGACCGAGGCGCTCTTCTTCGGCCTCTTCGGGCTTACCTTCGGCGGCGTTGGATTTGGCGGCATTGCGGCCGCTCTGGTCGGCCAGCGAAAGCTGAAGGAGCAAGCTGCACTCGAAGCCGCCCACCCGGCCTCACCCTGGCTGTGGCGCCCGGATTGGGCCTCCGGGCGTATCATCGACTCCAGCCGCGCCACCATGTTCACCGCCTGGGTCTTCGCCGCCTTCTGGAACCTGATCAGCTTCCCGACCGGCTTCCTCGGAGTGCGTGCCGCTATTCAGGAAGGAAAGCCCGAGGCGCTTCTCGCCCTTCTGTTTCCGCTGGTGGGTATCGGGCTCGTGGTCTGGGCGTTGCGCTCGACCCTTCGGTACCGGAAGTACGGCGTGTCCCGGCTCGAGCTTTCTACCATCCCGGGCGTCATCGGCCGCACCCTGACCGGGATGGTGCGCGCCCCGGCCAGGATGCAGCCTGCCGGCGGGTTCCATGTCACTTTGAGCTGTGTGCGCCGGGTGACCACACGCAGTGGGAAGAACTCGTCCACTTCCGAGAGCATCCTCTGGCAGGAAGACCGCCTGGCGTTGGGCGAAGCCAGCCGTACTGCCGCCGCGATGGAAACCCACATCCCCGTGGCCTTCCGGCTGCCAGTCGACGCGGTAGCGTGTGACGATTCGAATTCGAACAATCGGGTTCTCTGGCGGCTCCAACTCTCGGCCGAGGTGCCCGGGGTGGACTACGCAGCTCAATTCGAGGTGCCGGTCTTCCGGACCTCGGCGAGCGGTCAGCCGCTGTCACCGGATGAGGAGCGGATCACCCAGGATCCACTCGCCGGAGCTACCTACCAGCAGCCCGCCGACTCGCGAATTGTGGTCACTTCGAACCGCCGCGGTACCGAGGTCTCGTTCCCAGCGGCCAGGAATCCCGGCGCTGCAACCAGCGTGACCTTCTTCCTGCTGATCTGGCTGATCTGCATCGGAGTCCAGCTGTATTTCCGGGCACCGTTGGTGTTCCCGATTGTCACCGGCCTCATTGGTATTCTCATCCTCATCAGTGTGCTGGATCTCTGGCTCGGGGTCTCGCGCGTAACCGTGGATGCCGGGACTCTCACGTGGGCAAGCGGGTATCTCTTCCCGGGGCGGGAGCGGAGCCTGCCTGCTGCCGAGATTACCGATGTGGTCGCGTTGATTGGAATGCAGGCGGGTACAACTCTGTATTACGACGTGGCTGTGGTTCGAAAGAGCGGAAAGAAGGCCAAGGTGGGCCGCTCGGTTCGAGACAAGCGGGAGGCCGAATGGCTTGCGGGGGTGTTGAAGAAGGCTTTGGGATGAGGGCTGTGGGCTATGGGCTACTCTGCTCACCGGTCGGCCCCATAGCCGATAGCCCATAGCCCAGAGCCTTAACGCGCCGGCGGCGCAAGGTTCCCGCAGGCCACGATCGTCTTCATGTTCTGGGCCGAGGCGTGCACCTGGACAAAGTACTCGCCAGTCTTCGGTGTCGAGACGGGGAGTTCCCCTTTGGAGCTTGCACGTCCGTCACCACCCACCTTCAGTGGCTTGTAAGCCTCCGCCGGACCAAAAATTCCCTGATCCTGCCCGCACCGGCCACGATGCACGTGCCATGGATGCACGCCACCGGGAACCGCGTTGGAGAGGTTGACCTGTGCCTGGGTGCGATCGGCATTTTTTTCATCGGGCCCCATCCACGCAGAGCCTTGAATCGACGAGACACCGGCGAGCTCAGGAGGGCTTGTCAGGGTGCCATTCCAGCGACTGGCTACGGCTACGGTACTGGGACTGATCTCGACCGCCTTACGGCCGCCACAAGAGCTCACGGCGAGAGCTGCGAGAATCAGACTGGCGGCTGCTTGAACCTTCATAGGGTCCTCCCTGAGGCGAATGGCTCCCGAACTCCGCGAGATGCGGAGCCGGCCTCCGCGCTTTGCGAGTGTATATGTCTGCTCGTGCAGCTGATTGCAGTGACGAGCGACACAAGGTCACTCCGCTGGCCGCATCAAACGGTCATAACGGAGCGGCTCCTTGGTGTCCCAGGGTCGGTAGTGATTAGCGAAATCGACCCGGTCGCCCAGGGCAGGATGGCTCCCACGCCAGAACATGTAGAGAGGCCCTGGACGGGGAACCGCCAGATTTTCCTCCTGAAGTCGAACGAAGGTCGTGGCAGCCGCGTGGTTGTTCCGGGTGAGCTCGAGGGCAAACCGGTCGGCCTCGTGCTCCTGGTAACGACTCAGTGCCAGGAGCGCCGGCACCAGTATCAGGGACACGATGCCTCCCAGCAGCAGGAGCAGCGGAAAGGAGGCGACGTCCGAGAGCCCGGTGAATCCAAACCGGTGAGAAAATCGGACTATCATCGTACCCGCGACGCAGTGCACCGCGTAGAGCGACACCGTGATCAGCGCTGCCGCCCCGAATATGAATATGAAGGTGTGCCGGAGCACGAAGTGCCCCATCTCATGGGCCGCAACGAAGACGACCTGGTCCGGCTCCAGCCGGTCCAGGATCGTGTCCCAGAACACGATCCGCTTGGTCCCCCCGAGCCCCGTGACATAGGCATTCACCGTCCTGGTGTCCACACTCTTGTCCACCTCATAGACCCGGCTGCCGTCTATCCCTGCCCGCTGGGCCAGCGAGAGGATTCGGGCCTCGAGCGCCTTGTCCTTCATGGGGCCAAAGTCGTTGAAGAGCGGGTCAACCCAGATCGGCGTAACCACCAGCACAAGAGTCGCAAGAGGGACCGTCGCGAGCCCGGCATACAACCACCAACGTCGCGGGCTTCGGCGTAAGAGGAGGTATGGAATCCATAACACCAGCGCCAGGCCGAGCCCGCTGACGGCCACGCCTTTCAGCCACGATCCCAGCCATCGACTTAGGGTCTGGTTGGATAGCCCGTACGCGTGTTGCCGGACGTATTCCTCATAATAGGTCAGAGGCAGTGTGAGGAGGGCCGCTACCACGGTGAACAGGACCGCGTAGGTCGCTACCGTCAGGAGCCAGCGGCGGCCTATACTATGCGCCAGGCGCCGGAGGCGAGCGGACACCCCGGTAAGCAGCAGCAGCCCGGGGATGATCAGACTCAGGCCAGTGGAGACCGCCCACAGAACGTTGCCGCTGCGGTGGTAGCTGACAGCGAGCGCGCTCGGTGAGGGCACCACAACCGTGCCGGTCTGCTGCCTCTGTACCGGCGCGTCTGTCTGCGCGATCTTCAGCTCCATCTGCAACCTGGATTGGGGGCCGGGTTTCCAAAACTACACGTTCGCGGTTTCATCGGCCCGGGATACCTTTATGGGCGGCAACAGACCCGGCCCGGGCCGGTGGAATCCTGGTCGTCACTCACTTGAGGTGATCATGCGTGCGCTCTTTGCTCTACTCGCGCTCTTTGGGCTCGCCGGTATCGTGTTCGGCGTGCTGACGATTGTGAGCGGCACCCAGGGTGGCGTGCCCTTCAGATACGAAAACTACGGTGGGCCGGGTTCCGTGATCGGCGGCGTGCTGCTGATTGCGGTGAGCCTCTATCTGTTCTTCAACTGGGGGAGGATCGGGTCGTCCGCCGGAGCAGCACGCGACGTCTAAGCCAGTACCGTCACCTCTCAAAGGATTGGAGCCCTCATGCGACCGCAAGCCCTTATCGGGGTTGTACTCCTGGTCCTCGGAGCCTTCGTGTTATTCAGGGGCGTCAGCTACCCGGACAGGGAAGAGGTTCTCAAAGTAGGCGACGTCAAGGCTTCAGTGGAGTCGAAGAAGGCCGTTCCCACGTGGGCTGGAGGTATCGCGATCGTTGCCGGGCTGGTACTCCTGGCCTCCGGCATGAAGCGGCGCGCCTGATTTCACTGTCCTGGTGAGCTACCAGCGGATTTATCGCGTGGTCCGGCGGATTCCCCAGGGCCGGGTAGCGACGTACGGACAGGTTGCGTCGCTCGCCGGCCTGGCCGGACACGCGCGCCAGGTTGGGTATGCCCTCCACGCCCTGCCGGACGGGACCATCGTGCCCTGGCATCGGGTTGTAAATGCGGCTGGACGGATAAGTGCCCGGGCCACGCCAGGCGGGGACCTGGTCCAGCGGCTGCTACTGGAAAGGGAAGGAATTCGGTTGGATGCGCGGGGCAGGGTCTCACTCGACCAGGTGCGCTGGAAACCGCGGGCACGAGTAGGGGCTGGATGATCGCACGCGGCCCATGATCATCCATGTCCTGGGTGTTCCAATGGATCTCGGGTCGGGGCGGCGAGGGGTGGACATGGGCCCTTCCGCCATCCGGATCGCCGGGGTGGCCGATCGTCTTCGGGAGCTCGGTCACAGGGTCGTGGATGACGGCAACATCGTCATCAAGAACATGGAGGAGCTCAAGGTCGGGAACGAGCGCGCCCGCTATCTCGGCGAGATCGCGCGCGCCTCGGCCCTCCTCGGACGCAAGGTCGAGCGCATCATGGATCGAGGTCACTTCCCCCTGGTACTTGGGGGCGATCACTCGATCGCGGTGGGCACTGTCTCGGGAATTGCTGCGTTCTGCCAGCGGCAGGGCAAGAAACTCGGGCTGTTGTGGATCGACGCGCACGGCGACATCAACACGCCCGAGACCTCACCGTCGGGAAACATCCACGGAATGCCATTGGCCGCTCTACTGGGCTTTGGGGTTGAGGAGCTGACCGGAATAGGCGGCAATTCGCCCAAACTAGACGCCCGAAATGTGGCACTGGTCGGGATCCGCAGCCTCGACAGCGGGGAAAAGAGCCGGCTGTAAGAGACCGGGGTTCAGGTTCACAC
>JALYPB010000134.1 GCA_030856585.1 Gemmatimonadota bacterium
CAGTCATGGTGTCCTCGCAGCCTTGCCGTTCCCGCGGCCGCCGCCGCCGCCAGGGCGGCAGTCTCGAACCGCAGAGTATTTGTCCCCAGCGCTACCGGCCGATACCCCGCTGAGACCAGCGCGGCTCGTTCCTGCGCCGTGAACCCGCCCTCGGGACCGATCACGGCCGTAAGAGGAGTATCGTCCAGCGTGGCTGGAGGCGCCGCACCGGCTGGATCGGCCAGCCAGCCGCTCCCCTGGATCGGGCGGGCAAGGAATGCATCCAGTGCCAGAGGCGCTTCTACCGTGGGAGCCCATGCGGCCCCGCACTGCTTGGTGGCCTCGAGGACCACGCGCCGAAGCTTCTCTCCGTGACTATCCCGAAGGCGCGAGGCCACTCCCGCCGTGCGCGCCGTTTCGAGTGGAATGATCGCGCTGACGCCCAGCTCCACCGCTTTTTCCGCCATCCAGGAGAATCGCTCGCGATCCCCCGCTGCCACAACGAGCGTCAATTGCGGCTGGACCGGCTGCCGCTCGGCTGATTGAATCTCGACCATCCAGTCCGAGCCGACCCGCACCAGCCGCCCCGTTCCGGTCAGTCCCGAGCCATCGAGCACCTCAACCTCCTCATCCTCCCGGGCCCGTCGCACGCGGAGATGGTGCGCTTCACTCTGGTCCAGGCTTGCCCGAGACCCCACCACCGCGCTGGCCGGCGAGATGAGGACTCTCATCCCCGGGGCCTGGCGGCCCCCCCCCACCAGCCCGAGTCCAGGGCTTCCTGCACTGGATCGAATCCCGCTGCCCGAAGCGCCTGGCGAAATTCGGAAGCTTCGGCGTGCTCCATGCCGGAGAAGATCACGACGCCTCCGGGCTCGAGCGCATGGATGATCGCCGGGAGCAAGGCGGTGTTGGCGGTGCGCAGAATGTTGGAGAGGATCAGGCCGGCCGGCCCAATCAGTGGAGCGAGTACTCCGGCGTCGCCCTCGAGAAACTCGGTGCGGCCAGCAACCCCGTTGCGGCCGGCGTTTCGGAGCGCGACGCTGTTGGCTTCCGGGTCGGTTTCGATCCCGATGGCGCGGGCGGCGCCCAGCTTTACCGCCGCAATGGCCAGGATGCCGCTGCCGCTGCCCAGATCCAGGACTCGCTGTCCCGGCTGGAGTAATTGCTCCAGCAGGATCAGCGCCACGCGGGTGGATCCGTGCTCCCCGCTGCCGAACGCGCTCTCCGGATCGAGAACTACGGTGTGCTCGTCGGGGTCGGCAGCCTCCGGAACCCAGGACGGAACCACCGTGAGACGACCGAAGCGCCGGGGACCAAGACCGTCGCGCCACCGGGTCGACCAGTCCACCGAGTCCAGCAGGCGGCGCTGGGTCTCGGCCGACGGATCGACGTCGCGTGCCAGCTGAGCCACCAGCGCTGCGGCACTGGCCTCATCCGGAGCGAAGGTGACCAATGTGCCGTCCTCCCTCTCTTCCACCGCATGCCCGGTTCGTGCCACCAGCCACGCCGTCATCCGATCTCGCTGCTCGGCGGCCGGGCGCACATCGATGGCCCACCAGTTCATGCGCCGAGCGCTTCCTTGAGCTTGGACCAAAATCCGGGCGACCGCTTGGGGGGCTCCCCCTCGAGCTTGGACAGCTCCTGCAGGAGACGCTCCTGTTCAGCGGTCAGGCGCTCAGGGGTCCAGACGTGTACCCGGACCAGCATGTCGCCTTTGCGATCCTGTCCCAGTATGGGAAGGCCCTTGCTTCGGAGACGGAGGACCGTCTCGGTTTGGGTACCAGCGGGAATCTGGAGGTGTTCCTCTCCATACGGCGTGGGGATTTCGTGGTCCCCACCCAATGCCGCCTGGGAGAAAGACAGCGGCAGATCGTAAATGAGATCGTCGCCCTGGCGCTCGAACCGGTCATCGTCCTTGATGTCGATCATGACCAGCAGGTCGCCACTGGGGCCGCCCCTCGGACCGGCGGCACCATAGCCCCTGAGGGTCAGATAGTTGTTGCTCGAGACTCCAGCCGGGATGTCGACCGTCACGGTACGCTCGCCGCGCACCCGCCCCTCGCCGCGGCAGACCTCGCACGGCTCTCGCACCACGGAACCTTCGCCATTGCAGGTGGGGCAGGCAGCGACGGAGATGAATTGTCCGAACATACTGCGGGCCGCACGGCGCACCTCGCCGCTGCCACCACAGCTGGTGCAAGCCGTTGGCTGCGTCCCCGCCTTGGCACCGCTTCCCTGACAGACGGTACAGCGCTCGGGACTCTTGATCTTGACGGTCTTCTTTACTCCGAGCGCCACCTCACTCAACGTGAGACGCACTGTCGCGCGAACATCCTGGCCCCGGCGCTCATCGGAGCGGGACCGGCCGCCGCCGAAGATCCCCTCGAACCCACCGAAGTCGCGCATGAAGATGTTGAGCGCTTCGCTGAGATCGACATGATGGA
>JALYPB010000141.1 GCA_030856585.1 Gemmatimonadota bacterium
CCCAGAGTCCACCCTTCCGGCCCGCGGAACCCCTCTACTAAAACAAGCAGGAGCGGGTAGACGATGAGCCAGGTGAGCAGGAGGAGAAGAACCGCTCCGAGCAGATTGACTCTCCAACCGCGGCTCATTTACCCGCTCGGGGAAAGAGGTGAATCCCACCGCCGGCCCGCCGGCTGGGCATGATGCCGACTCGCTCACCCGCCCTGACCGATCGCGGTGGACCGGTCACCTCGATTGAGGACCCGCCGTCGGTGACTACCGTGAAAAGGCTGGCAGCCCCGGTGAAGCGGCGCTCGGTGACGGTTCCCGCCAGCGCTCCGGGCGCGGGGGCCATGAGCCGGAGGGCCTCAGGCCGCACCACCATGAGCGCGGGCCCCTGAGGGGCTTCGTCCACGTCGGTGAGATCCCACTCCACCTGCTCCACCAGCACCCGTACGCCGCGTTCACCTGGACCGATGACAACTACCTCAATGCCGCTCGACCGGCCGACGAACCCGGCCACAAATTCGTTGGCGGGCGACGCGTACAGGTCCTCGGGGGTGCCAACCTGCTCGAGGCGGCCACCACGAAGTACCGCGACGCGGTCTCCCAGGTCGAACGCTTCGTCCTGTTCGTGGGTCACCAGTACGGTGGTAATGCCAACCCGCCGAATCAGCTCCCGGATCTCACGACGGGTGCGCTCACGCAACGACGGGTCGAGATTGGAGAGCGGCTCGTCCAGCAGCAGCACTCGCGGCTCCGGCGCCAGAGCCCGCGCCAGCGCCACCCGCTGCTGCTGCCCGCCCGAGAGCTGACTGATGCGGCGGCGCTCGTAGCCACCCAGGTCCACCAGCGCCAGCGCGCGCGCAACCCGACGCTGGAGCTCTTCCCCGCTCACTCCCAGCGACTCCAGACCGAAAGCGATGTTCTGCCCCACGTCGAGATGAGGAAAGAGCGCGTAGTGCTGAAAGACCATGCCGAACCGCCGCGCCACCGGGTCCACCCGGGTTACGTCCTCGCCTTCGACCAGAACCCGCCCCTGGTCAGGCACCTCGAAGCCGGCCAGCAAACGAAGAGTGGTGGTCTTCCCGCTGCCGCTGGGCCCCAGCAGCGCGAGCATTTCCCCCCGCTCAATGGAGAGAGAGAGCCCGTCAACCGCGAGGGTGTTGTCGAAACGCTTGGTGAGGCGCTCGAGCTGAAGGAAGGTCATTCTTTTCCGGTCCCACGCACGTGCTGATCCCAGTATCGCATCCACTCCGGCCCCTGGGCCGATAGCAGGCCCCAGTCCATATCACTCACGATCATTTCTCGCTCGACTTCGGTGACCCAATAGGGAACTGAATCGGCCGGGAGGTCATTGCGTGCCGGCAGGCGGAAGACCTCGCGTGCAGTCAGCAGCTGGGCCTGCTGGCCGCCGACGAAGTCGATGAAGGCTCGAGCCGCCTCCGGGTGCCGGCTGCCCCGCACCAATCCTATGGCATCGTCGATGACGACCGTGCCGCTTCGAGGGAACACATACCCCAGCGGCATCCCCTTCGCCGCGCTGATGAGAATGTCCTGAAGATCCCACAGGCTCACCAGCCCCTCCTGCCGGGCCAGCTTTTCGTACAGCAGCGCGGGGTTGATGGTGTAAGTCTTGGTCTGGCCGTCGAGACGGCGAAGCCACGCCATGCCGGCGGTGGTGTCGCCGGTGCTGCGCAGACTGCGCACCAGTATCAGCCCCCAGATGGCACGCATGGTTCCGCTCGCCATCGGGTCCCGGATGATCACCTTGTTCTTCCAGCGAGGCTCCAGGATCTCGTCCCAGTCGCGCGGGGCCTCCGCACGTGATACTGCCTGGCTGTTGAAGGCGATGATCGCAGGGGTCCGGTACGCGGGGAAATAGAGATCGTTTGGTCCGATGCCTCTCGGATTCACATGCGGGGCCCATACCGGCCGGTACGGGGCAAGCAGCGAGTCCCGGATGCCGCGATCGAAGATCGGGACCGGGCCCCCGAACCACACATCGGCCTGCGGATTGACCCGCTCGAAGCGGAGACGGTCGAGTATCTCCTGCGACCCCATATCGAGCCAGCGCACGTCGATGTCGGGCCGCTGCTGCTCGAAGGCGTTCTCCAGGAGGGTGAGCTGATCCCGACCATGAGGAGAGTACAGCACAATGGGCGTGCGGCCGTCGTTTGAGCAGGCGGGAGCGGAAAGGACGGAGAAGACGGAGAGGACGAAGAAGACGGAGAGGGTGGAAAAAACGGGACAGGCTGCGCCGCGAAGAGAGCTGCGTCCGCAACGC
>JALYPB010000185.1 GCA_030856585.1 Gemmatimonadota bacterium
CGGGCACTGGACATCGCTATCCCGGCCCGCGATACCGGCCTCCTGGGCACCCTGGCCCTTCTGTTCCTGGCGGCGCTCGTCCTCGAGTTCTTGGTCGAATACGGGCAAACCCTGCTGACCACCTACCTCGGCCAGCGGGTGATGTACGACCTCCGGATGCAGATCTTCGGACACCTCCAGCGTCTCAGCATCAGTTACTTCGACCGGAATCCTGTGGGCCGGCTAATGACCCGGGTCACCTCGGACGTCGAGACACTCAACGAGCTGTTCTCGTCGGGGGTGGTCACTGTGTTCGGCGACGTGTTCACCCTGCTCGCCATCATGGCCATGATGCTGTGGATCGACTGGCGTCTGGCCCTGGTGACCTTCGCCGTGATCCCCCTGGTGTGGCTCACCGCGCGAATCTTCCGGCGCCGGGTGCGCCAGGCCTTCGGCGACATCCGGGTGCGGCTTGCCCGGCTGAATTCGTTTTTGCAGGAGCGGATCTCCGGAATGCGTGTGGTCCAGCTGTTCGGGCGCGAGGCCGATTCGGCCGCCCAGTTCGCGCAGCTCAATCAGGATCACCTCGAGGCTCACCGGCGTTCGATTACGATTTACGCCGTGTTCTTTCCGGTTGTGGAGCTCCTGACTGCCGTGGCCATGGCGTTGCTGCTGTACTACGGAGGGCTTCGAGCGCTGGGCGGCACAATCACGGTGGGGGTTCTGGCGGCGTTCATTCAGCTGACCCGCCGCTTCTTTCAGCCGCTCCAGGACCTGTCGGAGAAGTTCAACCTGCTGCAGAGCGCCATGGCCTCGTCGGAGCGGGTGTTTGCGCTATTGGATCAGCCGGTGACCGTGCTGGAGCCGGTCAATCCCATGAAGCTGGCCGAGCGGGTACGGGGCGAGGTCCGCTTCGAGGGGGTCTGGTTCCGCTACCGCCAGGAGGGTCCCTGGGTCCTTCGGGATGTGTCGTTTACGGCATCACCCGGTCAGACGATTGCCCTGGTGGGTCACACCGGAGCAGGGAAGACCACCATCGTCAATCTCCTGTTGCGCTTCTATGATCCTGACCGAGGCCGGATCCTGATCGATGGCGTGGACATCCGGCAGCTCTCCACCTCCGATCTCCGGTCATTGATCGGTTTCGTGCAGCAGGACCTGTTCCTGTTTGCCGGGGATATCCAGCACAACCTGACACTCGACGCCCCGATCACGCCTGAAGCGGCCCGGCAGGCGGCCCGCAGGGTGGGGGCCGACCGGTTCATCGAACGCCTCCCCGCTGGATACGACCACCGATTGGGGGAGCGGGGCCGGAGCCTGAGCGTGGGCGAGCGTCAGCTGTTGAGCTTTGCCCGGGCTCTTGCCCTCGATCCAACTATCCTGGTGCTCGATGAGGCCACCAGCTCGGTGGATGCGCAGGCGGAGGGCCAGATCCAGGTGGCGATTGCCGAGCTCATGACCGGCCGCACCAGCCTCGTTGTGGCCCACCGTCTGAGCACTATTCTCCATGCGGACGAGATTCTGGTGCTGCAACACGGGGAGATCCGGGAGCGAGGGAGCCACCGGGAGCTCCTGGCGCAGCAGGGCCTCTACGAGCGACTGTACCAACTCCAGCTCAGTGGTCAGGGCGACCGGCTGACTGCCTGACTGCCCGACCTAACCTCCATTTCCTTGCATGGTTATAAGTCGGGGGATACGTTACACCGCACTCGACTTTCTCCTCAGGATCAATCGATGATCCATCTCGAAATCGACGGCGAGCGTTACCCCATCGCCGCCGGCGAGACAGTCATAGGCTCGGCTTCAGACAGCACGGTAGTGCTCGAAGGGCAGGGCGTAGAGCCCCGGCATGCCGTAATACAGGGAATGGCGGCCGGCCCTGCCGCTATCCGCGCCGTCGCCACCGAGGCGGAGGTGCTTGTTAACGGTGTCCGCTTGGGTTCCGATCCCACCCCGCTGCTGCACGGGGACAAGATCGGCATCGGCAATCGCGAGCTGCTGGTGGTCGATTCCACTCGGGCGGGCAGCACCCAACTGTTCGATTCCGGCGCCTTTGCCGATCTCGCTCCACCGCCAGGCTACCGGGGGACCGGGACCCGCACGGGCGGCCGGCTGGTGTGCCTGACTGACGGCCGGGAGTACAGCGTCGGCGCGCAGCCCCTGTCGCTGGGACGCGACGCGGGATCGGATGTCGTGGTGGGTGGAAGCGAGGTGTCCCGCCAGCATGCCGAGATCCGGACCGACCCGGACGGATATATTCTGATCGACGTCAGTGTGAACGGCACGTACGTCAATGGTGAGCGCATAGGGAAGACCCATCTGCTGGCGCGGGCGGACGTGATCCGGATCGGCAACGACGAATTTCGCTTCTACGCCGACCCCGTGAGCCCGTCCTCGCCCAGGTCTGCTCCCGAGAGTCCCGCCGTCACGGAGGGCTCGCCGCAGCCGCCCGAAGGAGCGGCGCAGCGGCTGTCCGACACCATGCATGGCGTTCCGGAGGAGGAGCCGGCCCAGCGAAACACGCCTCCGTCACCCGAGGCTGCGCCGCTGGCATCGTTGCTGTTCCGAAGCGGGGACTTCAAGGGCAGAAGGCTGCCGATCAAGGTCCCGGTGGTCAACATCGGGCGGGGCGACTACAACGACATCGTCATCGGCGATCCAAGCGTGAGTACCATGCATGCCAAGCTGCAGCGCAGGGAAGCGGTGTGGATCCTGACCGATATGGGATCCACCAACGGTACGTTTGTCGAGGGAGATCGTCTTGCGGGCGAGACGCCGCTCAGTCCGGGAACTACCCTACGCTTCGGTGATGTGATTGCGTTGTTCGAGCCCCTCGACGACAAGGTGCCGGCCGGCCGAGCCGGGAGCACGCAGTTACTGGGTCGGTTGGACCCGGAAGCTGTGGCCGCCCGCCAAGTGGCCGAGAAGCCGCGGCGGCCGCCGCCGAAGCGCCCGCTCCGCATGGCCACTCCACGCCCCAAGGGCCCCTCGGCGATGCTGGTGACGTTCCTGCTGATCCTGATGGCAATACTCGCATACCTGTTGCTGAGCTGAAAAGTTCCGTGAACTTCACCTGCGCTGCCCGTACCGATGTCGGGATCGTCCGTTCGGGTAATGAAGACAATTACCTGATGCTGTCCGAGCACGGAATCTTCATCGTAGCCGATGGCATGGGTGGCCACGCGGCGGGTGAGGTGGCCAGCGAGATGGCGGTGAGGATCACCTCCCAAACCATCGGCTCGCTGCGGGGGCTGAGCGATGAAGAGGCCGGCGAGCGGGTGCGGACCGCCATACGCGCCGCCAACAATGCCATCTTCGAGCGGACGCTATCGGAGCAGGACAAACGGGGAATGGGTACCACGGCCACTGTCCTGGTGCTGCTGCCGCAGCGCTATCTCATCGGTCAGGTGGGCGATAGCCGGGCGTACCTGTTGCGCAATGACCGGCTGCACCAGCTCACCAAAGACCACTCCTATGTTCAGGAGCAGGTCGACGCCGGGCTGCTCACACCCGACCAGGCGCGGGTCCATCCCTATAGCAACGTGATCACCCGCTGTGTCGGCGCGGGCATGGACGTCGCCCCCGACATCTATTTCGGCTCGCTGGAAAAGGGCGACGTCCTCCTGCTCGCGTCGGACGGATTGACCGGGATGTTGGAGGACGAACAGCTGGTCAACATCATGGGGTCGCAGGGGGGTCCCCAGGCATGGGTAGACCGGATGGTGGCGGAAGCCAATCGACGGGGTGGACTGGACAACATTACCGCCATCGTGGTCCGGATCGACTCGGTGGATAGCGACACCGGCGAGCATCCCACGGTCTCGGCCGCCGCGAGCCAGCGGTCGTAGCGCAGCGGCTAGTGGCTCTTGGCTATTAGCTACGCCGCTCACCTTTCGGTCCCTAGTGCATTGCCCATTGCTTGGGGCCAATACCCAACAGCCAGCGGCCAATAGCCGATAGCCAATAGCTAATAGCACTTCACCCCTACAAGGAGGATCTGTGGACGTACTGACCTGGATCATCGTTGGGCTGGTAGCTGGATTGCTGGCTTCCCTGGTCATGGGGGGCATCGGCTACGGCATCGTCGGCGATATCATTGTGGGCATCCTCGGCGCTCTTCTTGGCGGCTGGCTGTTCGGGCAGATGGGCTGGGGAACGCCGTTCCCCGGGATTGCCGGGGCGATTTTCGTAGCCTTCATTGGCGCGGTGGTCCTGCTGCTGATTATCCGGCTGGTCCGGGGCTCGAAGCGCCGGGCGTAAAACTGAGCTCCAGCTCCAGGCGGATGTTGGCGCGCCGATAGCGGCCATCACTGGCCAGCGGTACCGCCACGAATCCGTGTTTCCGGTAGAGTCGAATTGCCGGGCTCAGAACCGTGTTCGAGACAATGACCACCCGGCTGGAATGGATCTCCCTGGCGTAGGCCAGGGAGGCTTCCATGAGCAGGTCGCCGTAACCCCGCCCCCGGGCATCGGGTGCAACCGCCATCTTGGCTATCTCGCACTCGTCCGCGCTTTGCCGCAGCACCGCGCAGGTGCCCATGGCCTCGCCCCGCTCCAGCACGAAGAAGACCTGGCCACCGGGATCGAGAATCTTCCTGCGAGGATCGCCCAGGATCTCGCGGTCCGCGGGCTCCAGGACGAAGTAGGTCTCGATCCACTCGCGGTTCAGCCGCTCGAATGCGCTCCGGAACTCTTCGCGGTATCTCACTACCTGCGGTATCGCCCGACCTGCACCTTCACCGCTGGGTCCTATGCTTCCGTTCATACGTGCATCCCAGGTCTACGCGCTTGCAACTCTGACCGCCTGCGCTCCCCGCTCCCAGGACACGAGCCTGGATCCAGCGAGCGTCGCGATGGTTCAGGTCGAGAATCGCCGGAGCTAGTGCCGGGCAAAGACCTTGGTCGAGCCGTTGGGCTGGAACGAGATCACCTCGAAGTCTTTCGGCTTCACGCCCGCCGGCGCCATTCCCGGCGTAAGTGGCGGCATCCCGGGAACAGCCAGGCCCAGGGTCTTGGGCCGGTCGGCCAGGAGCCGGCGGATGTCGGAGGCGGGTACATGTCCCTCGATGAGATATTTATCGACGATGGCAGTGTGACAGGATCGGACATCCGGCGGCACGCCCATCTCGTCCTTTAGAGCATCCATTTCCTCCTGGTCGTGCACCACGGGAGAGAAGCCGTTGGCCCGGATGTGATCGACCCACTTGGTGCAGCAGTCGCAGGTGCTGCTCTTATAGACGGTAATCGGGGTAGGGCTCGTACCCCCTGGAAGCTGTGCCCAGAGACGCCCGCCCGTCACACCGACCGCTACCAGTCCTGCTATTCGGACTACGAATCCCCGCCGCTGAATCATTCCAGTCTCGCTCACAAGAGGTTTGCTCCTTCTTCAAGGCGTCGCCTGACCTCGCCAACCGGCAGGGTCAGCAGATCCAGTACGCGCTCCAACGACCGGCTCGGTGCGCTGGAGACAAAGATACGAAGGCGGCGGGCACTCCGGTACAACTCGTCCGCCACCCGGGGAAGGCCGAGCTGACCTGCCCGGCCGGCATCGGTAAGCCGCTCCACGGTTCCCGCCCTGGTGCGAAGCGGCAGGTCTACGCCGAGCATCGATGAGCGTGCCGGGAAGTCCAACAGCAGCCCTCCGGGCGGTAACCCCGCCTGAATCGCCACCGCATCCTCCACCATCTCCAGCAGATCCGGATCCTGGGCTACCCAGGGCTGGAGGTCCGCGGGTACGTCGCTCGCCGGCAGATCGAGCGCACGCTTGTGGAGATGCCGTGCCCGGATGGCTGCGGCAAGCTCGTTCTGGTCCCGGCCGATGAGAATCTCCATCAAGCCGTCGTCAGTGGCCTCGGCTATGCCCTCCGCGGTCACGATTCCGCGCCGTACCGCCCCCCTTACAGCCCGCTTGAACATGCAGGTGGCGGAGCGCACCGCATGGTGCCAATAGACGTTGCGGTACATCTGGTATTTGGCGAAGAGCAATGACTCGAGGGCACTGATACCTTTCTCCTGCACCCCAACCTCAAAGCGGCGCGGCTCGACCTCCACCAGCGTGAGGGATGATAGCAGCCTATCCACGTCCACCGTACCGTAGGGAACGCCGCACATCCGGGCGTCGCGGCTCAAGTAGTCCACTTTATCCAAGTCGATGGACCCCGAGATGAGTCCTTGAAGTGGACTGGTGCTGGTTCCGCTGATGAGCTTGCCCACGGCGGCGGGGAAATCGGGGCCACCGATCTGGACCAGCCGCTCGCCCAGCTCGCCCTGGATGAGCTTGGCTACTCCGAGTTTCTCATGCGAAGGGAATCCGGCCTCCTCCAACGCATGGGAGAACGGATAGTGACCGATGTCGTGGAGCAGGGCGGCCATCCGAACGGCGAGGCATTCTTCCGCGCTGACTGGCCCGAGATCGCCCAACTCCTCCAGCGCGGCGAGCGCCCGCCGAGTCAAATGAAACGCGCCGAGGGCGTGCTCGAAGCGGCTGTGCGTGGCTCCCGGGTAGACCAGGAAGGTGTGTCCGACCTGACGGATGTAGCGGAGGCGTTGAACCGCGGGGGTATCGAGCGCAAGCAGCGCGGGGCGATCAACCCGGATGTTGTCCCAGAGGGGGTCGCGGATGATCTCGGAGGCGGTAGATGAAGCAGCGGTAGATAAAGCGGCGGTAGGTGAAGCGGCGGTACCGCCTTTACCGCCCTTACCGCCTCTACCGCCCTTCCCGCTCACACCACCGGACCAGCCGCCGCCACTTCCGCCGGCACTTCCGCCCTGTATTGCTCGAAGTTCTCCCGGAACATCGTTGCCAGCTTTCGCGCCTGAGCGTCGTAGCCCTTGGGGTCGGGCCATGTGGAGCGGGGTGTCAGCACTCCATCGGG
>JALYPB010000212.1 GCA_030856585.1 Gemmatimonadota bacterium
CGGCCAGAACTACCGCAGTCCACCGGCCCGCAAACAGCAGGACCACGAGTCCGGCGAGCACGGCGGTGAGCCGCCGACCGCGGCGAGACATCTTAGGCGGCTTTTTGGCTTTTTAGAAATCCCTCGACCTCAGCCCGGTAGGCATCACGGGCTTCCGCGTCGGTGGCCTCGAACCGCATGACAAGGACCGGCTGGGTATTCGATGCCCGCAGCAGACCCCAACCCTTGGGGAAGGTGATGCGTACACCATCGATGGTGTTCACCGGGTAGCGCGAGGCAAAGTATGCCGCCGCCCGCTCGACCAGGCCGAATTTCTCCTCCTCGGCGCATTCCACCCGGATCTCGGGGGTGGCAAAAGTGCGTGGAAGATCCGCCAGGTGCGTGGCCAGTCCAAAGGGGCGGCGGCTCACAACCTCGAGCAGCCTCGCCGCGGCGAACAATGCGTCGTCGAAACCGAGGTAGTCACCACCGAAGAACATGTGGCCGCTCATTTCACCGGCCAGCGGCGCCTTGAGCTCCTTCATCTTGGCCTTGATGAGCGAGTGGCCGGTCTTCCACATGACCGGCTTGGCGCCGGCTGCCGTGAGCGCAGCGGGCAACACCTCCGAGCACTTTACGTCGAAAATCACCGGGGTGCCACGTCCGAATCGCTGTACCGCGTCGCGGCCAAAAATGACGAGAAGCTGGTCACCGTAGATGATCTCACCGGTCTCATCCACCGCCCCGATCCGGTCGGCATCTCCGTCGAAGGCGATGCCGAGCTCGGCACCGGTCCGGCGCACCGCGGCCTGAAGGTCGCGCAGGTTCTCCGGGACGGTCGGATCGGGATGGTGGTTGGGAAAGGACCCATCCGATTCGCAGAACAGCGGCGTCACCTCGGCGCCGAGACCCTGGAGGGTGGAAACGGCAATCAGACTGCCGACCCCGTTACCGCAGTCGACCACCACGCGGACGGACCGTTCCAGTTTGTGCCGGCTGATGATGCCTTCCCGGTATCGCTGAAGCACCGATCCGTCCGAGCTCTCCTTGCCGGCGCCAGAACGCCAGCGCTCGGCCATGATGATTTCCCAGAGGCCGAGGATGTCGTCTCCATGAAACGCGTCGCCGGCCAGCACCATCTTGAAGCCGTTGAACTCGGGCGGGTTGTGGGAGCCTGTTACCTGGAGGCCGGCGTCGGTTTTCAACGCTGAAACCGCGAAATAGAGCGCCGGGGTTGGCAGGGTCCCAACGTCGATCGCCATTCCTCCGGCCTCGACGATCCCGCGCCGCACTCCCCGCGACAGAGCGTCGCCCGAGGGACGGTTGTCCCGGCCTACGGCGACAACTGCCGGCCGGCCAAGGCGCTCGTGCGCGACACTGGCAAAGGCTCGACCGAGCGCCCGGGCGAATTCGGGGGTCAGCTCCCGGTCGACCAGTCCGCGAACATCGTACTGCCGAAAGATGGATTTGGGGACGTTCATGGTTTGTAAGTCTGGAGTCGGGGGTCAGGAGTCAGGTGTTGGTATTGTTCAGGGCCCACGACCTCCCGCCCTCGACCAGTAGCTCCCGACTCCCGACTCCCGGCTCCCGACGTCTGCGTCAGAGTGGACGCACTGCGGCCCGCCGCATCGAGCATCCTGGCGGGCCAGATACCGAACAGCAGCACCGCGATGACCGAAACCGCGATGGCGCCGGCAGCCGCGGGCCAGAGCCGCACGTTTCCATGCGACTCCTCGCTGGCGGCAGGCTTCATGTACATCGCCATGATGACGGGGAGATAGTATCCCGCGGAGATGACGCTGGTGACCACGAGCACCACCGCGAGCGCCACCTGGCCTTCGGCAATAACGGCGGTCAGGATATTCCACTTCCCGATGAACCCCAGCGTCCCGGGAAAGCCGAGCAGTGAAAGCATGCAGACGAACAGGCCCAGCGCCATCCAGGGACGCCTGCCGGCCAGCCCGGCAATGTCATCATAGGTGACCTCCCGCTCCCCACCGCGGCCCAACGCCGCCAGGAAGCCGAAGCTGGCCAGAGTCGTCAAAGTATAGGCGGCGAGGTAGAGCAGCACCGCGCCGGCTCCCATCCGGGTTCCCGGCCAGACCGCTGCCAGCAGATAGCCCGCGTGTGCAATGGAGCTGTAGGCGAGCATGCGCTTGAGGGTCCGCTGCGACAGGGCGACCAGATTACCCACGACCATCGAGGCAACCGCGAGCCAGAATATTACCGGCTGCCACACCGTTACGGCCGAAGGAAATGACTCGACCAGCACCCGGACCAGGGCGACGAACGCCGCGATTTTCACCCCAGTGGCCATGAAGCCGGTGACCGGTGTCGGCGACCCATCATAG
>JALYPB010000196.1 GCA_030856585.1 Gemmatimonadota bacterium
CCGTAGTCCCGCTTGAGCTCCTGCTTGATGTTGGGAACCTGCTCGATCAGGGAGAGCTCGTAGATCGATTGCGCGTTGTCGGTCACCGGACCGTAGCTGTCCACGGCGATGGTGACGGGGCCCATGCCGAGAAACCCGAATGCCACCAGGCCGAACGCGAAGATGGCCGGGGCCTTCATCAGCTCGCCCACGCCCATCGTGCTCACGCCGTAGGCGATGGCCATAAGACCCATGATCGTGAGGCCCAGCCAGTAGGCCGAGAAGTTTCCGGCCACGAAGCCCGACAGGATGTTGAGCGACGCGCCGCCTTCGCGAGAAGAGGTCACCACCTCGCGGACGTGGCGGGACCCGGTGGAGGTGAAAACCTTCACGAACTCCGGGATGATCGCCCCGGCAAGTGTGCCGAGGGAAATCACGGTAGACAGCTGCCACCAGAGGTCGGAGTTGCCGCCCAGGTGGGGGACGATCACATACGACAGGGCGTAGGTCAGCGCCACCGAGATCAACGAGGTCATCCAGACTAGCTGGGTCAGCGGATGCTCGAAGTTGAACCGGGAGGCGGTCTCGTACTTGGCCCGGGAGAGGGCGTTGCTGATCAGGTAGGAGAAACCGGAGGCCAGCACCATCATGACCCGCATGAGGAAGATCCAGACCAGGAGCTGGGCCTGAATCGTGGTATCCGGCACCGCCAGCACGATGAACGCGATCAGCGCCACACCGGTGACGCCATAGGTCTCGAAGCCGTCGGCGGTCGGCCCCACCGAGTCGCCCGCGTTGTCGCCGGTGCAGTCGGCAATCACGCCCGGGTTCCTGGCGTCATCCTCCTTGATCTTGAACACCACCTTCATCAGATCCGACCCGATGTCGGCGATCTTGGTGAAGATGCCGCCGGCGATCCGGAGCGCCGCGGCGCCGAGCGACTCACCGATGGCGAAGCCGAGGAAGCAGGCGCCAGCCACATCGGCCGGGATGAAGAGCAGAATCCCCAGCATGAAGAGCAGCTCGACCGAGATCAGCATCATGCCGACGCTCATGCCCGCCCGGAGCGGGATGTCGCTGACCGGCCACGCCTTGCCCCTGAGGCTGGCGAAGGCGGTGCGGGAGTTGGCCAGGGTGTTGATTCGGATACCGAACCACGCCACGCCGTAGCTGCCCGCCATGCCGATGAGGCTGAACAGCAGGATGAGCGCGATCTTGGCCGGCTCCAGGCCCGTCAGCACGAAGTAGATGACGATGACCGTACCGATGAAGCCGAGCAGTACCAGCAGCAGCTTGCCCTGCTGCACCATGTACGCCTTGCAGGTCACATAGATCAGCTCGGAGACCTCCGCCATCGTGCGGTGGACCGGCAGCTGCTTGACCCGGGTATAGCTCCACAGGCCGAAGAGCAGTCCCAGGACGCAGACCAGCAGCCCCGAGAGCAGGATCTGGTGCCCGGTGAAGCCGAGGTAGTCTCCCTGGTTGAGATCGGGCAGGCGGAGGTTCACCTCTCCGCCGGGCCGGTGCTCCTGCGCGGCCACGCCCTGCGCCGCGTCCTGCGCGGCAAGGGCTGGAAGTGCCGCCGGAGCAAGCGCGGCCCCAAGCAGCAGGACGAGCACCAGTCGGGCGGTGCAGGCACGGATCATTGTCAGGAATCTCCTGGGCGTCACGGGCATGAGATTGGGTTGTCTTGAGCTGGGGGAAATTAGTAGGCGCCGATCGGACGATGCGTCGGCTCGGCCATCGTATGCACTTTTGTCAGAAAGCGCTTGGCGTGCTTGTCGGCTTCGCTCTCTCCCACCTGGTCGGTCTCGACCGTGACCAGAGTGTAATGCCCACCCTCGGCCTGAACGGTCACGGTAATGCGGCCGATGGTACCCTCGAACTGTCGGCGGCGAGGCAGCTCGTCCACCGACGCCAGTATCCCGCGGAAAAACTGTCCGGCTCCGGCCAGGACTTCAGCGCCCGGCAGGTGGGTTCGGTGAAAGTACTTCAATCGTCGAGGTCCGTATGGGTGATCGGGGCCTCGCCCATGAGATGCCGGAGGGTGTTCTTGAGCTTGGTCTGCTGAATGAAGAGGTCGTGCTCCGGATAGAGGCCGGGTGCCGTCTGGGGGCTCTTGAAATAGAAGGAGAGCCACTCCTGGATGCCGCTCAAACCGGCGCGCTGGGAGAGGTCGTAGAACAGAGCCAGGTCCAGCACCAGCGGGGCGGCGAGAATCGAGTCGCGACAGAGGAAGTCGACCTTGATCTGCATCGGATAGCCGAGCCACCCGAAAATGTCGATGTTGTCCCAGCCTTCCTTGTTGTCGCCCCGCGGCGGATAGTAGTTGATCCGCACCTTGTGATACATCTTGCCATAGAGCTCGGGATAGAGCTGGGGCTGCAGAATGTACTCCAGCACGCCGAGCTTCGATTCTTCCTTGGTCTTGAAGCTCTCCGGATCGTCCAGCACCTCGCCGTCCCGGTTCCCCAGAATGTTGGTCGAGTACCACCCCGCCACCCCGAGCATCCGCGCCTTGAACATCGGCGACAGCACCGTCTTGACCATGGTCTGACCGGTCTTGAAGTCCTTGCCGCCGATCGGCACGCCCTTGGTCTTGGCCAGCTGCTCCATGGCGGGGAAGTCGCAGGTGAGGTTCGGCGCGCCGTTGGCGAACGGCACCCCCTCCATGATGGCGGCGTAGGCGTAGAGCATGGACGGCGCGATCGTCTGATCGTTCGCATCCATGGCTTTCTCGAAGGCTTCCAACGTCCAGTGGGTGGGACCCGGGCTGATGAAGATCTCGGTCGACGCGCACCACACCATCACCAGGCGGTCGCACTTCTGTTTGGTCTTGAACTGCTTGATGTCCTTGCGGAGGGCCTCGGCCAGCTCCCGCTTGCTGCTGCCGGGCTTGACGTTCTTCCCCTCGAGCCGCTTGACGTAATTCTGGTCGAACACCGCCGGCATCGGCTTGATGGCCTTGAGGAAGGCCGCGATCGGCTCGACATGTTCATGTTTATCGAGGACGCCTGCCCGGAGGGCTGCAGTGTAGGCGTCGTCCGGGATCGGGTCCCAGGCGCCGAAGACCAGGTCCTCCAGCGCGGCCAGCGGGACGAAGTCTCGGATCAGGGGGGTGCGCTTCTCGCTGCGCTTGCCCAGTCGGATCGTGCCCATCTGGGTGATCGATCCGATCGGCCGTGCCGCCCCGCGGCGGATGTTCTCCACGCCGGCGATGAACGTCGTCGCGACCGCGCCCAGCCCCACACACAACACCCCAAGCTTCCCCTGAGCCGGCGCGATCTGCCGGGCGTTCTTTGCCGCCACTCTACGGTCCTTTCGCGAGAGAATCGAGTGAGGCGTGCTTCACCTCCGCGGTGTGCTTCACCTCCGCGGCGTGCCTGACTTCCTCAACCCGGAGCGCCTGATCGACCCGGCCCGCATGCCGGTAGACGTATACGAAGCGTTGTACCACCGTGATCACCGATGCCACGGCCAACAGGGCGACAATGGCCTCGAGCAGCAGGGCGTGGCGGCCTGCCCCGAAAACCAGGGAGGCCACGCCCAGCCCCAGAATCCGCTCGGCCCGCTGCGCGATCCCAACTTTGCAGTCGAGCCCCAGCCCCTCGGCCCGGGCTCGGGCATACGAAACCAGGAGCGATCCGAGAATGGCCACCATGCAGAGGATCACCGCAGGAATTCGGTAGGCTACGTCCGGGGCGCTCAGCAAAAACGCACCGATCCCGATGAACGTGGCGCCGTCGCCGACGCGGTCGAGCGTGGAGTCGTAGAAGGCGCCGAATTTGGTCACCATCGCCCCGCCCCTGGCCACCTGCCCGTCCAGGGTATCCGCGACGCCGCTCAACAGCAGCAGCAGCCCGCCGATCCGGATGTGGCCGGTGGCATATACGACGGCGGAAACGAGCACCAGTCCCGTTCCGACGGTCGTGATAGTGTTCGGCCGCACTCCAGCCCGGATAAGCCGATCCACCAACGGGTTGACCGCGGCATAGAAGGGCTTCTCCAGATCGCCCGTCAGCTTCACTCTGGTTTCAGTCCTCGAGCAGGGGGGCCCGGCGAAATTGACCTACGGCGACCCATCCATCGCCGGGGCAAAGGATAACCGGCGAAACCGCTTAGGGCAATCGGAGGAAGCCTCCCCGCGCGGCTTACTCGGGGTACAACAGGAATGGGCGACGCCGATCCTGGAAGCGCTTCAACTCATCGCGCCAGCGGGCCGCGATGGCCGGCACCGGCTCGCCCCGCTCTATCGCCGTTCGGAGATCCGGCCCTCCGGCGAGGCGGTCGAACTGAGCCGGGCGGAAGGCGAATTCCGCTGGGTGAGTCTCTCTCAGAGCCGCAAGCACGTGGACGGCCGTGACCGTGGGATCGTAGGTGCGTCGGTCGGTAGTGGTCAAACGAATCCCGGCGAGCAATGTGTCAGGGTATTTTCCGTCGCCCGGCGTACCCGGTGTGAACCTGGCTGCGCTGAACCTCACGCCCGGGGGCGACGCGCGACGCAGGGCCGCCAGCACCGCGGTGGTGTCGAGCCACGGCGCTCCGATCTGTTCGAAGGGCCACTCGCTCCCCCGCCCTACCGAAAGATTGGTTCCCTCGAACAGACAGAGGCCAGGATAATGGTACAGACTCTCGAGGGTGCGTAGATTCAGGCTGGGCGGAACGAAAGGCAGGCCCGTCGCGTCGAAGGCCATCGAGCGACGCCAGCCGTCCACCGGAACCACATGAAGGTCGGCACCGAGGCCCAATGTTGCATCGGCCAGGCGGGCCAGCTCGCCGATCGTCATGCCATGTCTCATGGCGATCGGAAACCGCGCGACCGCCGACGCAGTAACGCTGTCCTGAACATCCCCCTGTACCGCGCCTCCTATCGGATTGGGCCGATCGAGCACCACGACAGGAACACGCCCAGCTGCCTGCATGATGGTTGCGACCGCGGCCGGATAGGTGTAGTAGCGTGCGCCGGCATCCTGGAGATCCACCAGGAGAAGATCCACCTGCTCCAGCATCGCCGCCGTGGGCGGGTGGAGTCGTACGCCATCGTGCAGCAGGTAGACCGGTATCCCGGTGGCGGAGTCCCGTTCCTGCCGGCTGTCCGGTGCCTGGTCCACGTCGACGGTGCCGCGGAGGCCGTGCTCGGGCGCGAAAACTGCGGTCACCCGGAGCCCCGCACCGACCAACCGGTCCAGGTCGCGCTTTCCATTCGCGTCGATGCCGGACTGATTGGTCACCAGCCCGATACGGCGATTGCGGACCAGACTGAGACTATCGGTTAGAAGGACCTCGATCCCGGGACGCACCTGAGCCGGAGCGGCTCCGCTCCCGGATCGGGCCGAGCAACCCATGCAGCATCCCCAGAGTCCCAGCAAAAAGAGAGATCTGTGCACTCCAAGTACCTCGCGCTTCTGATGGTCCTGTTATGGGCCTGCGGTCCCTCGACCCAGGCTCCGACGCCGCAACCCTCGCAGTTCCCGCCCCGGGAAGAAACTCCGGTAGACGTAGACGCCCTGCTCGAGGGGCTTTCGCCGCGCGACAAGATCGCCCAGCTGGTCATGCCGTGGATCCCCGGCACCTACGCCGCATTCGACGACGACGCCTTCAAGCGGATGCAGGAATGGGTAGATTCGCTCCACATCGGCGGCTTGCTCGTGTCGGTCGGCTCTCCGCTCGACGAGGCGGCCAAGCTCAACCGGCTGCAGGAGCGCTCCCGCCTTCCACTGCTGATAGGGTCAGACCTGGAGGGCGGCACGGCCATTCGCTTGAACGGCGGCACCCCGTTCCCCCCAAATATGGGCGTTGCGGCCACCGGGAGCGACTCGGATGCGTACCAGCTGGGACGGATTACAGCGCTCGAAGGCCGGGCAGTTGGCCTGCACCTCGCCTTTGCCCCGGTGGCCGATGTCAACAACAATCCAGCCAACCCCATCATTAACGCCCGCTCATTCGGTGAGGACCCGGCGGCGGTGGGTCGCTTGGTCGCGGCCGAGGTCCGCGGCATCCAGGAACATGGCATGCTCGCCGGGGCCAAACACTTCCCTGGCCACGGCGACACCGGGACCGATTCCCACATCACGCTGGCGGTCAGCAACGCCAACTGGGCCCGGCTTGACTCGGTCGAGCTGGTTCCCTTTCGCAGCGCGATAGCGGCCGGCGTCTCGATGATCATGTCAGCCCACATCGCCATGCCCGGGATTGATGGCGGGCGGCTCCGGCCAGGCACCGTGGTGCCCGGTATTCTGACCGGGATCCTGCGCGACTCGCTCGGCTTCAAGGGACTCGTGGTCACCGACGCGCTGAACATGGGCGGCGTGGCCAACACCTACGGAGCCGAGGCCGCAGTGCGCGCCTTCGTTGCCGGCGCCGACCTGCTGCTTCAGCCGGCCGATCCGCGGGCCGCTATCAACGCCATGGCCGCGGCGCTGGCCCGGGGCGAGATCACCTCGGAACGGCTGAACCGTTCGGTGCGGCGGGTGCTGGAGCTGAAGCGTCAGATGGGTCTCTTTCAGCGGCGTACCGTGCCGCTGGACAGCATCCCATCGGTCGTGGGGCGCGCCGAGTTCCAGGCGATAGCCCGTGACATGGCCACGCGTTCGATCGTAATGGTAAAGGACGTGGGCGGGACGGTGCACGGTCTCCGGCGCGCGCGCCCGGCGCTGACGCTCATCACCTATGGCGAGGAGGAGAACCGATCGCTGGGCAACACGCTGGCGGGTGAGCTGCGCGCAAAAGGGCACTCTGTTGCCGTCTTCAAGCTCTGGCCGGCCAGCGGACCAGCCAGCTACGATTCGGCCGCGGTGGTAATTGGCCGGAACGGCGTGACCCTCTTTGCCGTCTCCGACAAGCCGGTGGCGTTGCGTGGGGCGATCGGGCTACCTGACCCGATTATGAATCTCATCGATTCCACCGCCCGCGCGCGGCCCACTATCCTGGTGTCGCTGGGGAACCCCTATCTGATCTCGGCGCTCCCCGCGGTGGGCTCCTACGTGATCGGCTGGCGCGCCAACGCGGTAACTGAGCAGGCGGTGGCGCGGGCGCTGGCGGGCGAGGCCGCGATCACCGGCCGGCTGCCGATCTCGATCCCGCCGGAGTACAGCCGCGGCTGGGGCGTGCAACGGCGAGTGCGGTGAACCGGCCCAGGGCTCTTTTCATGATGCTCCTCATGGCTTGCGCTCCCCGCACCGATTCCCAGATTCCCACGGCTAGAACCGTGCTGAAGACCAATTGGAGTCCGGTGACGTCGCTGCTCGATTCGGCCATCGCCGCCGGAGCTGCTCCCGGAGCGGTGCTCGGCGTGAGCGTGGGCGGTCAGCGCTACCTCTACGCCACTGGCCAACTGACCCGGGATGAGCCTGCTCCTGCCGAGCCGACTACAGTCTACGATCTTGCATCCCTGACCAAGGTCGTCGGCCTTACCACCGCTGTCATGCTTGCTGTAGATGATGGGAAGCTCGAGCTCGATGCGCCGGTGCAGCGTTACGTGCCCGCATTCGAGGGTGAGGGGAAGGAGCGGGTGACCATCCGGCTGCTGCTGGCGCACGCCAGCGGCCTGCCGGCCTGGCGGCCGCTCTTCCGAGAGACGGAAACACGTGATCAGGCCTTTGCCCTGGCCGACACCACGGCCCTGATCTCGCCGCCCGGAACGACGGAGGTGTACTCCGACCTCGGCATGATCGTCCTGACCCAGGTGGTGGAAGCGGTATACCACGAGCGGCTCGACTCGCTGCTGGCCCGCCGGGTATTCCAGCCGCTGGGCATGAAGTCGGTGCGCTTCCTGCCCACCGCCGACCGGAACCGGATTGCCCCCACCGAGCTCGACCCGTGGCGGGGCCGGGTCCTGCGGGGTGAAGTGCACGATGAGAACGCGGCGAGGCTGGACGGAGTGTCAGGACACGCTGGCCTGTTTGGGTCGGCACCGGATTTGTTGACGTTCGGGGAGTGGGTGATGACGGGCGGACAGGCGGACGGGTGGACAGGCGGTCCAAGGGAGCACTCCGACCGCCCGACAGTCAGTCCGCCCGTCCGCCGTGAATTCACCCGCCGGCAGAACCTCGTCCCCGGCTCGCCCCGAGCGCTGGGGTGGGATACACCGGCTCCTGGTAGCAGCGCGGGCTCTTTCCTCCCGGCCACCAGCATCGGCCATACCGGTTTTACCGGCACCTCGCTCTGGATCGATCCGGAGCATCAGCTCGTGATCGTCCTGCTCAGCAATCGCGTGCACCCGACCCGCGACAACCCACGCTGGGCGCCGATGCGCGCGGCGATCGCGGACCTCGTGATGACCACCCTCTTCGAGGACGTCCGATGACACTCATCCTCTCCGACTGGCTCATCATCGCGCTCTACTTCATCGTTTCAGCCGCCATCGGCCTGGCATATACCCGTAAGGCCAGCCGGTCGCTGGAGGATTACTTCGTATCCGGCCGCGCCCTGCCCTGGTGGCTGGCCGGCACCTCGATGGTGGCAACGACGTTCGCGGCCGACACGCCGCTGGCGGTCGCTGGACTGGTGGCTAAGTACGGTGTGGCGGGCAACTGGTTGTGGTGGAATGGAGCGTTCTCGGGGGTTCTCACCGTCTTCTTCTTTGCTCGCCTCTGGCGCCGCGCCGGGGTGCTCACCGATGTGGAGTTTGCCGAGCTGCGCTACGGGGGGCGTCCCGCGGCAGTGCTGCGGGGATTCCGGGCGCTGTACCTGGCACTTCCGATTAACCTCATCATCATGGGCTGGGTGACGCGAGCGATGGTGACCATCCTGGGCGTCACCCTCGACGTCAATCCGTGGCGGGCCGCAATTCTGCTCTTCGGCGTGACCGCCCTCTACAGCATCTTCTCCGGACTATGGGGCGTGATCGTCACCGACGCCTTCCAGTTTGTGGTGGCCATGGGCGGAACCATTCTGCTCGCGGTTTTCGCGGT
>JALYPB010000229.1 GCA_030856585.1 Gemmatimonadota bacterium
AGCTGACCAACCTGGAGCGGCAGCGGGAATCGACCCACCGAATCGTCAACGAGATCGAGCGGCAGATCGGCGGGCTGGCCTCACAGCTCGACCGGTCGAGCGCGGAGCTGATTCTGGCGCAGGACAATCTGGCGGAGCGGCGCGCTGTGCTGGAGCGGCGCCTGGTCGATATCTACAAGCGGGGGCCGCTGCACACCTTTCAGGTGCTGCTGGCCGCTGAGGGCTTCGGCGACCTGCTGAGCCGCTACAAGTACCTGTATCTCACCAGCCAGCAGGACCGCTCGCTGGTGAGCGACGTCGAGAAGCTGCGTAACCGGGTGGTAACCCAGCGGAACAACATTCTGAACGTCCGCGGCGAGCTCGACCGGCGGCGGGATGAGCGCGAGGCGGAGTTCAGCAAGTACAGCGAGCTTGCCTCGGAGCGGGCGAGAAGGCTGCAGACCCTGCAGCGTTCGGCTCGCAGCACCGAGCGCCGCCTCACCGAGCTGCAAAAAGACGAGTCTCGGCTCAATGGGCTGCTGGCGTCTCTGGAGCGCGCCCGCCGGGATGAGCTTGCGCGCGGCGCGCTCCGCGGCGCGGTCAGCGCGCCGGGCTCGATCACCACCGCCGACCTGGGGAAGCTCGATTGGCCGGTCGAGGGAGCGATCGTCTACAAGTTTGGAAGGGACACCCTTCCCAGCGGGGGAATCATCCGGTGGAACGGTGTCGGCATCGCCGCCGGGGTCGGGACTCCCGTGAAGGCGGTGGAGGCGGGAACGGTGCGGCTGGTCGGACAATTCGGGACTTACGGCCTCACCGTGGTGGTCGAGCACGGCAATGGCTACTACTCGGTCTATTCGCACCTCGAGTCCGCGGCCGTCAAACTGAAAGCATCGATCAGCAAGAGCGGAACCGTGGGAACGGTCGGCGGCCAGAATTCGGACTACGGGCCACACCTGCACTTCGAGATTCGGGGAGAGAATCAGATCGCGCTGGATCCGACCACGTGGCTTCGGAGGCGGTAAGCGCCTACACTGCCACCCCGATCCGCTCGCCCGACTGCGCCTTTCCTCGCATCAGCGCCGCCTCGGCCATCGCGTAGAGCTCCTCGGTCTGCGACACCGCCGGATTTGGATAGGTCACGATCCCGGCGCTGAAGCGGGGATGATCGAGACGGGGATCACTATCCTGGGGTACGACGGCCAGGCGGTCGCGCACCCGCATGACCGACAGCCGAGCCCCACTCTGGCCGGTTTCCGGGAGCACGATGGCGAACTCACTGCTGCCGTAGGAGACGACGAAGTCCGGCAGCCGGAGCTCCCGGCGGAGCACCGACTCCACGTCGCCCTTGAGCTTGTCGGCCGCTTCCGGGCCAAGGCGCTCGCGAATGCTGCGCAGCTCATCGATGCCGAGCAGGATGAGGCTGAAGCTCAGCGAATAGCGCCGCGCCCGCTCGAACTCCTCGCGCATCCGACGATCGAGTGCCGCCAGCGCTCTTTCGGGGTCGGAGAGCTCCTCGCCTTCACCGGGCTCCCGCCCGTTCCGCGTCGCCGGCGCGCCCTCATCGAGCGCCGCCGCAGCACCGCGGGCAAGGCCGGCCGCAAACTCGAGCTGCAGCGGACTGAGCCGCCGGCGGGCCTCGCGGGTGCCGAGCAGGAGAGCAGCCGCAATCCGGCCTCCGGCCTCTACCGGGAGCACGATGAGTGAGCGAGGCGGTTCGGCCGGGTGGTTGGTGTGCTCCGGCGTCACGACGGTGCGCCGGGTGCGAACGGCTTCCGCTATCTCCGGGTAACGGCTGAGTGCCAGCTTTTCTTCATCCGGGGCAGGACGCTGAAACTCGGCGATGATCCGGCCGCTCTCTCCGTTCGGGGCAAGGGCCACGAACGAGCATTGCGCCAGGTCGAAGGTCCGTGCCAGCCGGCGGACCAGAGCCAGAATCAACTCGTCCGGATCGAGCCCGGGCTGCATGAATGCCTGGGATGCCTCCCGGAGCTGATCCTGTTGCGGCCCCGGGATGGCCTCCAGGCGGTCCCTGATGC
>JALYPB010000262.1 GCA_030856585.1 Gemmatimonadota bacterium
AATTGGGAAAACTCGCCGCCGAGCTGGGGGTCGTAATCATTGCATCGCTGTTCGAAAAGCGCGCCGAGGGACTCTATCACAACACTGCAGCCGTAATCGATGCCGACGGCCGGCTCCTCGGCAAGTACCGCAAGATGCACATTCCCGATGACCCCCAGTACTACGAAAAATTCTACTTCACTCCGGGAGACCTGGGCTTTCGCTCCTGGGATACACGTTTCGGCCGGATCGGGGTGCTGGTCTGCTGGGACCAGTGGTACCCTGAGGCCGCGCGTCTCACCGCATTGAGCGGAGCACAGATCCTCTTCTACCCCACGGCAATCGGATGGCTGCCGGGTGAGAAAGCGGAGCACGGAGCCCAACAGCAGGCCGCATGGGAGACTATTCAGCGCAGTCACGCCATCGCCAACGGCGTGTTCGTGTGTGCCGTTAATCGCGTCGGGCGGGAGGAAGGTCCGACCGGAGGTCTGGAGTTCTGGGGCGGCAGCTTCGTATCCGATCCCGGTGGCCGAATCATTGCCCAGGGCGGCACCGGCGAGGAAGTGCTGACCGCCACGCTGGACCTCGGCAAGGTAGATACGAGCCGCACCCACTGGCCCTTCCTGCGCGACCGGCGAATCGACGCCTACGCGGACATTACGAAACGATATCTGGACTAACTGCGTCAACGGCGAACAGTGAACGGTGAACACGCCTTACCCCACGCCCCCGTTTTACAGTTTACCGTTTACCGTTCCCGTTCTTATGACTTCTACTCCTGCCCAACTTGGCTACAGCATGCCCGCTGAGTGGGAGCCCCATCGCGGCACCTGGCTCAGCTGGCCTCACAAGGAGGCGTCTTGGCCCGGGAAGTTTGGCCCGGTACCGGCGATCTTCGCCCGCATGGTGCGTCACCTCGCTGATCACGAGGAAGTGCACATCAATGTGGCGGGACCGGGAATGGAGCTCGACGTCCGGCGTCTCCTGTCAGACGAGGACGCGAACAGCGGCAACGTTTTCTTTCATTACAATCCCACCAACGACGCCTGGTGCCGGGACCACGGCCCGATCTTCCTTCAGCGGCGCCAGGGCAACCAGAGCAACGAAGCCATCGTAGACTGGAACTTCAACGCATGGGGCGGCAAGTACCCCCCGTACGACCTCGACGACGTAGTTCCCACTCGAATCGCCAAGGAGCTCGGCCTTCCCGTGTTTCATCCCGGCATCGTGATGGAGGGCGGGTCCATCGACGTCAACGGCAAAGGCACGCTGCTGACCACCGAGGCATGCCTGCTCCACCCGAACCGCAATGCTCAGCTCGACCGGCAGGCCATCGAGGGGTATCTGCGCGGCTACTTCGGGGTGTCTCACATCCTCTGGCTGGGCGACGGAATCACCGGTGACGACACCGACGGACACATTGACGATCTGACTCGCTTCGTAGATCCGGCGACCGTGGTCACCGTGGTGGAAGACGATCCCGCCGACGAAAACTATGAGCCGCTCCAGGACAACCTGGAACGGCTCAACCGCATGACAGACCAGGATGGACGGCCACTCAGAGTCGTCACCCTCCCCATGCCGCGCCCACTGCATTACGATGGTCAACGGCTTCCGGCCAGTTACGCCAATTTCTACATCGCCAACGGGATCGTGCTGTTACCGACCTACGACCCGGACCCGGACGAACAAGCCCGAGCAACGCTTCAGTCGCTGTTCCCCACCCGGGAAGTGATCGGCATCGATTGCACCGACCTGGTCTGGGGGCTCGGCGCCTTTCACTGCGTGACCCAGCAGTGGCCGTCTGTACCTGAAAGCGTAAGCGGGAAGGAAAAGCGTAAGCAGTGAGCGGGAGGTAGTCCCGCTTACCGCTTACCGCTCACGCTTTTCTTCCCGCCGTTCAGCTCTTCTGCCACGTCCCCACCAGCGCCGCCCGGCGCCCGCCGCAGCCATCCCCTCCCAAGCCTACGATATGCAGCTGATCCTCGGTTCGGCTGACCACATAGCGCGCATCGGCGGTCTGGCAGGTGCTGGCGGCGGTGTCGGCCTTGAAGACCAGGGTATCTCCCAGGAAGTCTGCCCGAGCCTTCACATCCACCGAGTCAGGCCAGCGGGGCGAGGGCAACATCAGCTCCACCCCACCGTTCGACGCTAACTTCATCCGAACTTCACCCTCACCGTACAGATCGCGCTTCCAGTTGCCGGCATATTTGCTGCCCTTTCCCGAGCAGGCGAACAACACCGGAAGAAGGACCACGAGCAATCCCGACAGACGCGGGGTGGAGATGCGGGCGGTTGAACGCATGATCTTGATCCTCCTCCAGGACGTAGCCCCGTCAGCGCGGCAGCAACTCCGCCGTGGGAATCGGCAGCGTTGGGAAGATGGTGTCCGGCGGCGGCCCCGGGCGGTCCAGTCCGGTCAACAATGCGGTCAGGCCGTAGCGACGGTAATCGATCCAGCTGTGCGCCCCCTCGTACATGAGGGAGTAGCGCTTGTTATACAGCAGCTCCACCAGAACAGAAGCCTGGTCTACCGCACCAGCGTACGGTGGCAGACCGCCTGATATTGTACGCACCAGATTGATGTCTGGAACGGCGGCACCCGGATTCAGCAGCCCGAGATTCGCTTCCGCCCGAAGCAGTATCAACTCCTCGTTCTTGATCAACGGAATTGGCGAGTTCGGGCTGGGATAGCGGATCCAGCCGAGGTCCGAGTTGAGCGCCTGAGGCGTGCCGGCTGAGCGCAGATCCCGCGGGACCAGTTTGGTCAGGAACCGCCGGTCCAGAGACACGCCATCGGCTTGCAGCTGCGCCTGGGTCCTGAGTAACGGATTCCCGAAGTTCTCGCCGACCCTGGGATCCTGCGCCAGCGGGTTGGGAAGGTCACCCGCGCCGGCACTGAAATCCATGTAGACGCCCAGGTCGAGGTCGAGCGCGGTCGCAGGGTTGGCGATGAACGACTCCGAGAGATAGGTCAACGCACCGGCAAAATCGCCCCGGTACACGGCCACCCGCGCGCGCAGCGCGCGATTGAACCGGACGAAGGTCGCCGGTGTCTCGAACCCATTGAAGCCTGTTGGCAGCGTGAAGGGAAACGCTGCCCCCCCACCCACCAGCTCCGGAACCGCCCCATCCAGCAGTTGGATGACCCGGTCCCACGCCGCGGCGTTGGTCGCCAGCGGCGCCGGCGGCGCGGTGACGTCCGTGCCCACATCGATCGGAATCTGATCCTGGGTATGGGAGCTCAGGATGATGGTGAAGTTGTAGGCCTGGAGCGTGTGGGCGTAGCCTCGCACGGCATTGTGCTCTTCCGCGGTGAGCGCAGTTGCGGTGCCGATCACAGCAAGCAGATTGTTGGCGCTCCGGATTGCGGCATACGGCTCGGCCCAGTGGTCTCCGCCGAACGCCCGGCTGCCAGGGTCCAGCGGGCCCTGCATCATCTCCCCGGTGAACCGTGGGTCGGACCCGTCGAAACGGTATGCTTCCCGGCCCAGCAGGGCGCCATCGAGGGCCCAGTCGGCAACGTCGGATCTGGTGGCAATCAGAAGCCCGATAGATGAGGCTGCCACCTGCGAGCGGTTCGGGTTCTCGCCGATGATGTCCGGACTGTTCGGATTTGCGATTTCAAAGTCGCAGGCGGCCCCCCCGACGGCGATCAGGGCAAGCACCAGACGAGATACCTTCACGAGAGGCGTCATGGTCAGAACCCCAGATCGATCGAGAAGTAGAAGCTGCGGCTGGGCGGGAATGGAGCCACGTCGATGTTCCGTACAATGGCCTGATTACCGAAATTGCTCACTTCCGGGTCGAGCCCGTCGTAGGGCGTGACCCGCAGGAGATTACGTCCGGTGAGTGAGATACGCGCGGTCCGAATGGCGCTGCCGAAGATGGCCGCTGTCGTACGATCGCTCAGATTGTAGGACAGGTTGACCTCCCGGAGCTTCAGGTAGCTGCCGTCCTGAACATACGGCTGGGTGAACCCCTCCCCAAACCGGGCAATGCGGGCTGCCCCGCCACCCGGCTCCACGAAATCCACGCTATTCTGTCCGGCGTCGTAGAGGAACTGGGTCAGGTTGATAATGTCTCCGCCCTTTTTCCAGTCGACCAGAAAGCCCAGGGTGAAGCGGTGGAAGTCGATGTCGTTGGAGAACGACATCTGGAAATCCGGAGTGGCATCGCCGACCTTGCCCTCGCTCCCGAAAATCTGGGTGGCCGAACTGTCCTGCTCCAGCTGGTAGGTGCCGAGGGAGAGGGCAAACCCACCGGTCTGGAAGGTGGGGACCGTCAGCCTGGTGATCTTGCTCCGGTTGGCAAAGAAGGTTGTACGGAAGACCCAGTTCACACTGGCGGACCGAACCGGCGACAGCGTGAGCGAGGCCTCGACACCGCGATTGCGGAGCGCGCTTGCCGAGCTGAAGATCCGGTTCTCCTGACCGCTCGAAGGGGCCAGCGTCTGCTCCAGGAGCAGATCCTTGATGTTCCGCTGATAGCCGGTGAGCGTCAGCTCGGCACGGCCATTGGCGAAGGTAGCGTCGATGCCGCCCTCGAACTCCTCCTGCCGCTCCGGCTTGATGTTGGGATCGCCGGCCCGGTTGCCGATGAAGGTTCCGCTGTTGCCGCCGATGGTGGCCGTGGTGTCCGGCGAGAAGAGTGCGCCGAACTGAGCGCGGTTGCCGGTCTGGCCGTACGCTCCCCGGAGCTTGAGCTCGTCAACCCCGCCGAAGGGGCGCACGAACCGGTAAGAGGCAGCCAACTTGGGATAGAAGAAATACTTGCCTGGGTCGCCGTTGGAGCTGCTCCGGTCGGCACGCACGCCTGCGGTGAGCAGCAGCTTCTGACCTGCCAGCAGCACTTCCTCCTGGGCGAAGAGGCCCAGGTCTCGTACCGGCTGAATGTTTGAGAGTACGGTCTGGCTGGCGGCCTGCTGCGGGCTCTGCTGCCCGGTCAGCAGGTTCCGGCCGATCACCTGGGTGGCGAAGAGCCTGCGTTCCTCGTACTGGAACCCCGCCGATGTGGTGAACTGGGGGCCTTCACCGCCACCGGTGAAGGTGTGGGTGCCGTTGAACGACAGATTCAGATTCCGGTTCGAGGACTTGCTCAGCACCACGGTGCCTGGCTGGCCATCGTTGGGCTCGAACTGAAGCTCGGGCGGTGACACGAAGTTGTTGTCCTGCTGGAAATAGTCCACTCCGCCAACGCCCATGAACTGGAGGCTGTGGCGGGCCGACTGCAGCACCGACCACCGAAGCGTCGATGTGCCCATCAGCCGCCAGACGTCCTCGTCGTTCTTCAGAAACTGGAAGGTCTGTAGCGGGTTGCTGCGCTCGAACGGGTTTCTGGGGAAATCACCGGGCTGGAGATTCTCGGCATTGGCGTTCGCCGCTGCGAGGTCTACGAAGTTGGGGGTGAAGGGAAACACCAGGAACGGGCTGGTGCCCGAGTTGTCATTGTTGGAGACGCCCCGATCGGAGACGCTGTGCGTACCGCTCAGATTGACCTGAACCTGGACGCCGGCACCCAGATCCTGAGTCAGATTGGAGCGCAACGCCTGTTTGTCATAGCCGGTGTTGGTGGCTATGCCCGCGTCCTTCTTAACCAGACCCGAGATGTAATACTGGGTGTTCTCGCTTCCGCCGCTGACACTGGCGTTGGTCTCGTACGAGAGCCCCTTCTTGCCGTAGATCTCCTCCTCGAAATTGAAGCTCCTGCCTGGCTGGTAAAGGGCCGTCACCGTGGCGGTATCGGTAAATACCGACAGCGCTTCGGCGAGCGTCGCAAAGTTCCGGCTTCCCAGCTCGTTGGCGCGGGATGAGAATCCGAAGCGCTGGCTGATGTTGAACTGCGGCTTTCCCTGCCTCCCCTTCTTGGTGGTGATGATCACCACGCCGTTGGTGGCCTTGGAGCCGTAAATGGCCGCCGCGGACCCGCCCTTCAGAACTTCGATCTGCTCGATGTCCTCCGGGTTGAGGTCCGCAATACGGTTGACCGCGTTGTCCTGATTCCGCGGATTGCCGCCCGCCTGTGCCTGGGTCACGGCGTTGGCACCGTTGGGGATCGCCGCGTTGGAGATGACAATACCATCGACCACGTACAGGGGATCGGTGCTGCCGTTGATGGTGGACACCCCCCGCAGGCTCAGCTGATAGCCGCCGCCCGGCGCTCCGGAGTTCGCCTGGATCAGGGCACCGGGGATCTTGCCCTGCAGTGCACTTTCCAGCGTCTGCGCAGGTGCCCGGGTCAGTTCTCCCGCGTCCACCGTGGCAACAGCATTAGGCAGATTCTGCCGGGCGACACCGGTGGCCTGACCGGTGATCACGATCTCCTGCAGCTTGAACACGTCCGGCTCGAGGGCGACGTTCACCGTGCTTTGTGAGGCCGGCAGCGTTACGTCCTGTTTCTTATAGCCGATGGCGCGTACCACCAGGCCGAGATCGCCGTCGGGCGCGTTGAGAACGAAATTCCCGTCGGTGCCCGTCTGACCCACGATCCGCGTCCCATTGACCGCGATGGTGGCTTCCGCCAGGCCCTGCCCGGTGGCGGCGTTGGTCACCCGTCCGGTGATCTGTCGCACCTGCGCAGCCGCCAGGTGAACCGGGAGGAAGAGCAATAGGAACGTGCCAAACACGCGGAAAACCATGGCGCCTCCAACAGTCTTTGGGGGATGCTTTCGGAATTGTCCCTACAGTGCATCGCGTCTGAACGCCGCGCAAGGA
>JALYPB010000272.1 GCA_030856585.1 Gemmatimonadota bacterium
GTCCATGGGATACGTCGCCAGCAAGCACGTCGCCGAATCCATCCTCACCGACACGGACAAGGAAAGGACCGGGCGAGTGATTGGCCTGTCGCTGATGGTAGCGGGCGTGGCCGGATTTCTTCTCACCGCAACCCTGGCAGTCGGGGCCCAGCCGTTCGCCCGCCGCTTTCTGGGAAGCGACGATCTCGCAGGCGCGCTGCGGATCGCGTCACCCATTCTCCTGTTTGGTGCAGTCACCGGGGTCCAGCGAGGGGTGCTGGCTGGACTGGAGCAGTTCCGGGCTCAGAATATCCTCATGACGGCCATCGCCATAGTCACCGTGGCTCTGACCACGCTCGGCGCCTGGCTGGCCGATCTCCCGGGTGCCATGTGGGGTTCCATGATCGGGGCGGCGCTGTCGCTCCTGGGCTTGACGCTGGTCTACAACAGAGCCCTCGGGCGCGCGGGAATTCCGGTGCACTTTCAGGGAACCTGGCGGGAGAGACGGCTGCTCTGGACGCTGGCCATTCCCGCGGTCCTGAACGGCCTCATGGTGGCTCCCGTGATCTGGGTAACCAACGCAATCCTGGTGAACTCCCCGGGTGGCTACGGTGAAATGGGACTGTTCAATGCCGCCAATCAGTGGCGTACGATCCTGATGTACGTGCCAACCATTGTGCTCACCCCGCTGCTTCCCATCATGATGCAGCTGCACGCCGCCAAGCAGTACCACCAGCTGCGCCGCGTTTTGCTGAAGACCCTGGGATTGAGTGTTGGGGCGGTGGGCTGTATCGCTCTTGGATTCAGTCTGTTCGCGCCGCAAATCATGCGGTTGTATGGCAGCGGCTTCGCGTCGGGTACCAACGTCTTCTACCTGATTATGCTCGTCTCGGTTCTACTCTCCGCCGGAGTGGTAGTTGGTGGTCTCCTGAGCAGCACCGGAGCGATGTGGACCGGATTTCTGTTCAACAGCGTGTGGGCAGCTGTCATGATCGGCACGGCTATCGTTGTGGTTCCGCGGCACGGGGCGCTCGGGCTTGCCCTTGCGTACGCGGTCGCTTACTCGATCCACACCATCATTCAGTTCCTGTACTTCTGGGTATATGTGCGGAAAAGCGATGCCCCGGCATCGATAACCCCGTATCCGAACGATCCCGCCGAAGAGCGCCCATGGGGCTGAGAGGCCTGGCTGGCATGGCGCTGGACGGTGTCTGGCGAGCGTCGCGGCTGGCCCGACTGAGTCTGCTCCGGCGTACGGCAGGGTCGCAGATCGACCGGCCAAACTCGCCCTCGGAGTGGTCTGCCCTTTATCCCGACACGGAAGAGGTAGTCAGGGAGGTCGAGAGTCCTGTCGCACGGGCGGTCGCTGATTTGACCGAGGCCGGGGACGTACTGCTCGAAGCCGGGTGTGGCCACGCCCGGTTGTCGGCTCAGCTGGCCCTGACGGGACGGGTCATTGAATTGTGTGATTTCAGCCCGGAGATTCTCGATCGGGCCGCCGCGCTATTCCAGCGGTCTAAGCTGCCGGCTCCGCGGCTGACGCTGGCGGACATCACTCGGCCGCTGCCCTGGCCTGACGGCGCAGTCGACTGGGTCTGGAACAGCGGAGTGCTCGAACATTGGACCGACGAGGAGCTGGCGCCGATGGTAAAGGAGATGGCCCGGGTCTCACGCAGGGGCGTGATCTCGCTGGTGCCGAGCGCCCGTTCCGTGTTCTACCGGCTGGGGAAGCATTTGATGGAAGACGCAGGCCTTTGGCCCTACGGCCGAGAGCTTCCGAGGGCCACTCTCGCACCGGTTTTCCAGGCAGCGGGTCTTCAATCCATACGCGAGTTCACCATTGTCCCCGAGCAGGCTCTGCTATTGCTGCGTCCAACCGATCCGGGTATTTATGCTCTGGTTTCAAGCTGGTGGAGCAACCTCCCACCGGATGATCCGCTCCAGAAAGACCAGGGGTATTTGCTTGTTACCGTCGGACTTAAGTCGCCCACTGATCCTCTCGGGAAGCGCTGATGCGAGTGTCCGCAGGTGATTCCGCCCCGCAGGTTGCCAGCCACACCCCCCGCGCCGTGGGCGACCGTCAGCCGCTGATCTCGATAATTCTTCCCAGCTATAACGGATCGCGGTACCTGCGTGAGGCCATTGAAAGCTGCCTCATCCAGACCTACCAGAACTGGGAATTGATCCTGGTCGACGACTGCTCGACCGATTCCACCCCCGAGATTATCGCGGAATACGCCAGGCGGGATAGGCGAATCCGGTCTATCAGGCACGAGGTCAACAAGAAGCTTCCGGCGGCTCTGAACACAGGTCACGCCGCCGCTCGCGGGGAGTATCTGACGTGGACCTCGGACGACAACCGATGGCTGCCATCGGCCATCGAGGAGATGGTTCGTTTTCTGGAGGAGCATCCGACCGTTGGCGTGGTCTATACCGACGCCGTCCTGATCGATGATGCAGGGCAGTACATGCGGGATTTCCCGGCGCTTCCCGCCTCACGCCTGGCCTACATGGACGCTCTGGGCGCCTGCTTTCTGTATCGCAGAACCGTGTACGAGACACTCGGCGGTTACGATACCGAGTTGTTCCTGGCGGAAGACTATGAGTATTGGCTTCGAGCCTATCGCCAGTTCGAGCTCGCGCCGCTGCATAGGACCCTCTACGAGTACCGGTGGCACGACCAATCGTTGACGAAGTCAGCCAATCGACTGGCCATCAGGACCAGCGCTGAGCGCGCGCTCCGGCGCCATCTTCCCTACCTGCGGCACTCGTTGCCCGCGGACGTAGCCCGGGGCTGGACGGTCTGTGCGGCTAACGCGGCGCGGCGCGGTGATTTCATTCAAGCCGCGACGGCATACGCCAGGGCTCTGCGAACCCACCCCGGCTCCTCGCTTGGCTACGTAGCGAAGAAGTTGGTGGGGCGGCTGCGGCCGCGCCGTGCTGGATCGGAAATGATGCCCAACGGAGAGTGGTCCTGATAGCAGGCAGGAACTACGGTGTCAGCTTGCTCCGCGCATGTATAGAACCGCGGGAATCGTCTTCAGTAGCAGACCCAGATCCTTCCAGATCGTCCATTCCCTGATATAGTCGGTTTCCAGCCGGATGACCTCCTCAAAATCCGTAATCATGTTCCGGCCGTTCACCTGCCAGGGGCCGGTGATGCCCGGCTTCACGTCGAATCGGGTGTAGTGGTGCTCCTCGTAGAGCTCGACTTCGCCCGGTAGCGGCGGCCGGGGTCCCACCAGCGACATATTGCCCACCAGCGCATTCCAGAGCTGGGGTAGCTCATCCAGGCTGCTCCGCCGGAGAAACGCCCCCAGGCGCGTGACCCGCGGATCGTCTTTCACCTTGAACAGCCTCAGGTCGCTATAGACGCTCTGGGTGGTGAGGTCTTCCCGTTTGGCCTCGGCGTCGTGCACCATACTGCGGAACTTGGTGATCTTGAAGGGCCGTCCACCCAGACCCACGCGAGTCTGCCGGAAGAAGATCGGCCCGGGGGAGGAGATGTAGATCGCGATACCGACCAGGAGAAACAGCGGACTCAGTACCGCCATTCCGAGACCGGCCACGAAAATATCGAGCGTGCGTTTCACCAGGAGCTGCCGGCCTCGGAGTCCCGGGCGGTTGAGCGCGATCAGTGGGGCCCCACGGCGCCAGACCGTCTGCGACTCGACTCCGCCGAGCGCGAACGCGCGCGGGAGGGCAAACAGCTGGCAGCCGGCCGCGCCCGCGGCCTCAATCATCAGCGCCAGCTCTTCATCGTCCAGCGGACCGCTGAGCACCAGGGTGTCGGCCCGGTACCGCTTGATCGTTTGGCAGAGCCGGCTGAAGCCGCTGCCCGACTTGAGCCCCAGCTCCTTGAGATCGAAGATGGCCCCGAAGGCGAACTCTCTGGCGTCGGAGAGCGCGGGATGCTCCAGCGCCTTCCGGGTGTAGGCGGGAGTCCCGATCAGCAGCGCCCGGGCAGCGCCCGGCCCGATAGGCCAGAGGCGGCGGACTACATGGTCGATCAGATGGCGCTCGGCGATGAGCGTCATGCCGATCACACCGGCCAGCAGAATGAATCCGGGAAGTGCCAGCGGCGTGAAGTGGTTCCAGAGATGGCCCCAGAACGGCAGACCGAGTCCCAGCGTGGCCCCGGCCACCAGACGCCCGGCATCGCGCCGGCGATCGCTGGCACCGTAGGTGTCGAGCGCAATGAGGCCGAGCAAAATTGCGGGCAGCAGCTGGACCAGGGGAAGAGCGCCTTGCGGGATGATCTGATTGACGAGCCCACTGGTGGCCGGACCGAACCACCCCAGATCTCTCACCCCGTGGAGCATGACCCGCAGAAGGAGGAGCGCCACCGTATCGCCCGCCAGGAGTACCGAGACCCGGATCGCAGTTCGAACCAGGTGCCGCCGCATGATCTGAGGAGCCCGCTGGGTGAGGGCGAGCCGCTCCAGCGCTGTCTTTATGGGATGAGGATCAACGGAGGCCGCGCTCGGGCTGACCGCAACCTCTTTGACGGCCTGAGCACTTGGAAAGCGGGGCTCGAGTGAAGGCTGGCCTACCGCAGGCATGGATAAAATCCCAAGGGGGAGGATCTCCATTACACTTGCAGGTTTTCGACTCGTTACCCGGAAGCCACGCCGACCCGACACTTTCCGACCCCGGCGGGCGCCCTCTAAGCAAGTCGTGCGCCACAAGTTAGCCGCACCGGCGAACATAGCTAAATCGAAGTCAGCCGCAAGCCTAGAGCCATCATGAGTAGGCGCTCTGCGCGCCGAAAGCAAGGGTAGGCGAGTACAACCGGAGCAAACCATGGGTCAGAAGGACACGGCGGGATTACACTTTTGCTGCGGCTTAGTACTCCAACGGCAGGGCCACCCGCCTTCCATCGCGGGCCGACTGATAGATGGCGATCAGAATCTCCAGGGAGTGAAGCCCTTCCCGGCCATCGGTGTCGGGCATCGCCTCGCCCTTGAGCGACTTGATCACATTATCGTAGTACAGGGGATGCCCGTAGCCATAGACCGAGGTGGTATCGTAGCTCGCCTGTTCGACCTTGGCGTCATCCGGGTCGGCCTGGGCAAACTCCCAGTGATCGATCCGGTTGACCGCCACGCCCCCGATCCGGACCGTGCCCTTTTCCCCGATGATGGTGACCGAGCCCTCGAGATTCTTGGGATAGGTCAGCATGGTGACATTCATGGAACCCAGCGCTCCGGTGCGCCACCGGATGCTGACTACACCGGTATCCTCGACCTGGATGTTCCGTTCCAGGGTGGCGGTGTAGGCCTGCACGCTCTCGACCGGTCCGACGAGCCAATCGAGCAGATCGACGTAGTGGCTCGCCTGGTTCATGAATGCCCCACCGTCGAACTCCCAGGTGCCCCGCCAGGGCGCGCTGTCGTAATACGATTGGGGCCGGCTCCAGAAGACGTTGATGTTTACCATGTAGATCCGCCCGAAGCGACCCTTTTCGAACGCGCGCTTCAACAGCTGGAGCGTGGCATTGCGTCGGTTTTGCTTGACGACGAAGAGGTGGACCCCCGCCTGATCGCAGGCATGAACCATGCGTTTCCCGTCCTGCCAGCGCGTCGCCATGGGCTTTTCGGTCATAACATGTCGACCGGCCGCAGCAACTTGCATCGCCTGTTCGGCATGCAGGCCGCTTGGAGTGGCCAGGATCACGATGTCGGCGTCGGTACCCGCCAACATGCTCTCCAGCGAACGGAATCCGCGGGCTCCGGTCCGGGCCTGTGCCCGAGCCAGCGCCGCGGGATCGATGTCGCACACTCCGACCAGCTCCGCCCGGTCGGCATGCTTCTCGATGGCGCTGAAGTGATTTTCCGAGATTCGTCCGCAGCCGACCAGCGCGAACCGGATGCGACGGTCCGCAATGAAGGGCTTGGTGATGAACATCGGTCCAGGGATTTCCACGATGGCCGGGAAGATAGCAGCGCGGGAGGCCATCGGAAGTCGCCGGGGCCAGAAGTCGGGAGTCGGGAGTCTGGAGTCAGGAGTCCCGACTCCTCTGGCGCGTTTTCGTTCCAACCGTTATCATGTGAATAGTTTCACAAAGTACAGCACCTCCAAGGAGACACCTGATGGCAACTGCTACCCCACCCGTTTCGAAGCACGCGGACTACCCGGCCGACGCCGTGGCCAAGCTCTTCGCCCCGCCCGAGACCGAAGAGCCGGCCGACAAGCTTCGCCGTCTGCTCCACGAGGCCCGGGCCCGCAAGTCATTCCTGCATACGGCCGGCGCCTACGACGCGTTTACCGCGGCCATCATGACTCGCCTGGGATTCAAGGCCCTCTATGGCAGCGGTTGGCAGCTCGCCGCGACCAAGAGCATGTTCCCGGACATCGGGGTCTACGCCTCGCATGACATGGTGAAGCTGGTGCACGAGATGTGGATGGGGATCGAGGGTGCCCGGAATACCCACTACTACGACACCGACGGCAAGGAAGTGCTGGAAGCGCCGCCGGCGTTCGTGGACATGGAGGCCGGCTTCGGCGGCCCGACCCAGACCTTTACCCTCGCGGTCGAGCTGATCCGTGCCCGATCGGGCGGCGTGCACCTGGAGAATCAGGACCCCGCCAACCGCACCTGCGGCCACATCGTGAACGTCGGCAAGCAGAAGCGCAACAAGGTGCTGATACCGCGGAAGGACTGGCTGGCCAAGCTCAAGGCGATCAAGGCTGCCCAGCAGGCCACCGGAATCGATGTCGTCACCATTGCACGCACCGACTCGATCGATGGCGCGCAGCCAGGCGAGGAGCCGGGTGGAGTGCAGATGGCGGTCGAGGACGCCTGGGAGGCGGCGGAGCTGGGTGTGGACGTGATCTGGCCCGAGTTCAACAACACCGAGATCGACCAGCCCCAGGAATTTTCCGAAGGGGTGCGGAAGTACTACCCCGATCAGATGCTCGGCTTCAACCTGTCGCCCTCCCTCTACTTCGGTAAAGCCAAGAAGGCGGGAACCCTGATCACCAACCAGCAGCTGGGCGAGCTTGGGTTTACCCTGCAGTTCTCCACCCTGTTCAACTTCCGCACGGCCGGTATGGCCCTGGAGAAGGGTCTGCGCAAGTTTCTGACGAGCGGGATCGATGCCCTGGCCGATCTCCAGATCGAAGAGGACGAGGCGACGGGTATCGCGCCGACCACCAAGATGCACCAGAAGTTTGCCGGGATGAATCGCTGGCTGATCCTGGAGCAGGTGCTGAGTGGAGGCGGGGCAGCGGGGCAGCGGGGCAGCGGGGCAGGAAAGAC